>CAYHAK010000010.1:0-33532 GCA_964354625.1 uncultured Candidatus Bathyarchaeia archaeon | reverse complement strand
CTCAAAGCCGTAGAGGCCCTGAACGTCAGCGACGACAATGCTCACGTTAAAAGTTTGAAATAGACCTGCGGAAGTGCTCTGGGGCTCAACCTTGGCTACCGTGCCCGGAGAAGCATTAGCCGCGTCAGTCAACACATGAGAGAATGCAAGCATAGGCAGAAGGCAAACTAAGAGTGACTTGGCAGCGTTTATCGATTTCAACTCTGTGTCCTCTTGCTTACCATCCACCATCCTTGCCTTTAATAGATTTGCTTCTCACATTCCCATATACTCCTTCCTTGATCACTCCGTCATCCATAATGGCTTCGAATGGCGAAAATACCTTCTGACCTGCAGTCCCACGCAGAACAAATACGTCAGATAACACTCGAGTCGCTACAGGGCTCACAGTGACTATTTCCGGTGACGTTGACGGAAGCGTTGACGTTAGCATCATGGGTGTAGCAAAGACAAAAAGTATACACACTTCTGAAGTTGGCGACCCGCGATTCAATGCAAACAAGGACATAAACAATGATGGTAAGATCACGATACTAGATGTGGCTGTCTGTAGTAGCTAGCGTGGACAAGAATACTCATAAGAGACAAGCCAAGTCAGGTTTCCTGCATTCTGCAAGAAGCGTTCAGTAACCAGTAAGGTTTAAATAAAGTACGGTTCATTTCGTTGTTAGCTTCAGAATTTGCGGACGTTGACGAATGTCAGAAGAATATCGCCACATACTCAGAATAGTAGACGCGGATGTGGAGGGAACTCTAAAAACATCCTACGCGCTGACGAAGATCAAAGGAATGAGTCTGAGCCTTGCGAACGGCGTTTTGAAGAAGGCTGACGTGAGCCCTGACAAGAGAGCAGGTTTCTTGACCGAAGCCGAAATCGAAAAAATAGAAGAAATAATCAAAGATCCAGCAAAGTTCGGGTTGCCGAGTTGGCTCTTGAATCGGAGGAAGGACCCAGACACTGGAAAAGACATGCACATTATCAGTGCCGACCTCGTTCTGAGAACGAAAATGGACATTGAACAGATGAAGGACATGAAATCGTGGCGCGGATACCGTCATGCCTACGGCTTGAAGGTGCGTGGACAGAGAACCAAGACCACTGGAAGGGCGGGCAAAGCCTTGGGAGTGAAGAAGAAGACAATCATGCAGGCACAGAAAGCAGCCCAATCGGAGAGTAAGTAGGCATGGGAGATCCTAAGAAACAGAGAAAGAAGTATGAGACCCCGCGTTTTCCGTGGCGAACAGATATACTGCAAGAGGAGCTCAAGCTCCTAGGCCAGTATGGCTTGCGGAACAAGCACGAGCTGTGGCGCCACGAAACAATGCTGTCAAGATACAGAGGCATCGCACGGTCGCTCATAGGCCGACCTCCTGAAGAACGCAAAAGAATGGAGGAAGAGCTTCTGACCCGATTGAGGAAACTTGGCGTGCTGAGTGAGACAGCAGCGTTGGACGACGTCTTGGACTTAACAAAGGAGGATCTTCTTGAACGCCGACTGCAGACGATTGTTCTGCGTAAAGGCTTGTCCAAGACGATCCATCAAGCGAGGCAATTGATAACTCATGGGCACATAGCGATTGGAAACAGAAGAGTCAAGGCGCCGAGCTACATCGTAGCGATGGAAGAGGAGAAACAGATAACGTATGTAGGCAGGAGTCCCCTGGCAAACCAGGCACATCCTTTGCGCCAACTTATTTCAGTGGCACCCACGACCGAGGGAACACCAAGTGAGCCCGATAGAGAGGGAGGACAATGAGTTCCAGCAAGAAGAATGAGAAATGGGCGGTCGTGCATATTTTCAGTTCCTACAACAACACGCTGATTCACATAACCGACATTTCGGGCGCGGAAACGATAGCCAGAACAACAGGTGGAATGTTTGTAAAAGCAGACCGAATGGAGTCTTCACCATACGCAGCGATGCGGGCAGCGACAGCGGCGGCAGACGCAGCTAAAGACAAGGGAATAACAGCCATACACATAAAGGTCAGGGCACCTGGAGGATCAGGACCGAGAACGCCTGGCCCAGGCGCACAAGCAGCCATACGCGCTCTGGCGAGAGCAGGGTTCAGGATAGAACGCATTGAGGAAGTTACACCAGTCCCTCATGATGGAACCAGAAGGCCAGGTGGCAGAAGAGGAAGGAGAGTCTAGCAAGCCATCATCATCCTGCCTTTAATAGAAAAATTGAAATAATGCACCCATATTCTATTGAACGGCGCAACCATTATCATAGCTATTGCGGAGTGTTCAGATAAGTGGAAATAAAGGTGCTTGAAAAAGACGATGCCAACTTACGTTTGCTTATTCGGGACGTTGATGTTCCGTACATGAATGCCCTGCGAAGGATAGCGCTTTCTGAGGTTCCATCCATGGCCATGGATGAAGCAGTGATAATAGAGAACTACTCGATATTACCCGATGAAACCATAGCACACAGGCTTGGGCTCATCCCTCTCAAGACCGATCTGGAGAGTTACAACCTACCAGGGGATTGTCCATGCAAGAGCGAGTTCGGCTGCAACCTTTGCAGGGTCACGCTCACGCTAGATGCGGAAGCGAAAGAAGGAACTAGGACAGTCTACTCAGGTGAACTGTTATCTGAAAACCCAGACGTGATACCTGTGAGCGACAAGGTCCCAATCGCCAAGCTGGCGAAAGGACAGAGGATAAAACTTGAAGCGTACGCAAGGCTTGGAAAGGGAAGAAACCACGTCAAGTGGCAGCCCGTGTCAATGTGCACATACAAGTACCTGCCGAAAATAGAGATCTACGCCAAGAATTGCGACGCATGCGGGAAATGTGTCCAAGTATGCCCCAGAAAGGTCCTAGTCAATGTTGGCAACAGAGTGGAGGTCCAAGACGAGATGGCTTGCACTCTGTGTCAGGACTGCGCTGAGGCTTGTCCGCAAGACCCAAAGGCTATCGAGGTTGGCTGGGAAGAGAATGCATTTATACTCAATCTAGAATCTTCAGGTGCCCTTCCACCAGAGAGAGTAGTGAAAGAAGCTGTTAAGATCTTAGAAGGACAACTGAAGGAGTTTGAAAGCCAGATAAAGGTGAAAAAGAGTGAGGAAAGCTAAGACCCCGAACCCCGACCTGATAGAGCTTATTCGCTTTCTCAAGAAACAAGGCGGAGAGAACAAGGCAAAGATATGGCGAGACATCGCTGAAGACCTAAGCAGACCAAGCAGAAGACGCGTGGCAGTGAACGTGAGTCATCTGAACAGACACACGGAGAAAAACGAAAGCGTTGCCGTCCCTGGAAAGGTGCTTGGTGCTGGCGAGATGGACCATGCAATAGTGGTGTCGGCCTTTGCCTTCTCGGAGAAAGGCAAGGCAAAGATAGAAGCTGCCAACGGCAAATGCCTCTCTTTTGCCGATCTGATCAAGAAGAACCCAGAAGGATCAAACGTCAAGATAATCGGGTGAAAAGAATGCAGACAGCAAGTAGACCAACTATAGTCATAGACGCGGACGGCCTCATCCTAGGCAGGATGTGCAGCGTGATTGCCAAGAAGCTTCTGACAGGTGAAGAAGTGATTGTGGTGAACGCCGAGAAGGCTGTGCTGTCTGGGAGAAGGAAGAGCAAAGTGTTGGAGGCGCATGTGTTTCTGGAGGTAGGAAAGCCCGTCACTGGCCCGTTCCATTACCGAAGACCTGATAGGATACTGAGGAGAACCGTGAGAGGCATGTTGCCTTTCAAACAGCCGAAGGGCAAACAAGCCTACAAGCGACTCAAGGTCTTCCTCGGGCTGCCAGACGATCTCAAAGACCAGAAGACTGTAGCTTTCGAAGAGGCCCAAGCCAAGAGGCTGACTTGCCCGTTTTTCACGCTTGGAGAATACGCGAAAGAAATCGGCTGGAACGAAGGTGAATGATATGCCAACCAAGAAAGTCTTAGTCGTAAGTGGCAAAAGAAGAACGGCCACTGCACGTGCTGTCGTCAAACCTGGGCTTGGAAGAATACGCGTAAACAGAATGCCCATAGAGATCTATGAGCCTGAGATTGCACGCGAGAAGATAAGAGAGCCGCTCATACAGGCCGGAGAAGAGACTTGGAAAGAGTTGGACATGGATGTGAAGGTTGTGGGGGGAGGCTACATGGGTCAGGCAGATGCAGCCAGAATGGCTATTGCTAATGGATTGTTGAAATGGACGAGAAGCACGCATCTAAGAACCATCTTTGCCGAATACGACAGAACGATGATCGTGGGTGATGCTAGGAAGAAGGAACCGAAGAAGTTCGGAGGCCCCGGGGCGAGAGCCAGAGTCCAAAAGAGCTACAGATGAGAGGGCTGACTGAATGATCATACCAGTGAGATGCTTCACCTGCGGAAAATTGATCGGCGACAAATGGGAGGAATTCTCCCGAAGAGTGAAAGCGGGAGAAAACGCAGGCGAGGTTCTGAATACCCTCGGAGTAAGACGCTACTGCTGCAGGCGCATGTTACTCTCACATGTTGAGATCATCGATGAAGTCTTGCGCTTTTATGAAGAGGCAGAAAAGCGAAAGGAAGCAAGAAACTCTCACTAGACGATGACAAAGGAAAATGCCATGTCGACAGTAATCGAGGACATAATCGCCAGAAAGGTTTTCAACAGCCGAGGCGAAGAAACAATCGAAGTCGACGTCATAACAACCTCGGGTTTTGGAAGGGCCGCTGCCCCTGCCGGAAAGAGTCGCGGAAAAGCCGAGGTAGTCTACTATCCTCAAGGCGGAGTTGACCAAGCCGTCAAGAAGGTCGAAGAACTTGTAGCCACGGAGCTCGTGGGACTAAACGCGGATTTTCAGGAGGAAATGGATAGAACACTTCACGAGATTGACGGCTCAAAAGATCTCAGAGTGATTGGAGGAAACACGGCTTTCGCCATTTCGCTGGCCAGCGCAGAGGCGGCCGCCAACTCGTATGGCCTCCTTCTATTCCAATACCTGGGAGGACACTTCGCACATGAGCTTCCATATCCCCTCGGTAACACCATAAGCGGTGGTCAGCACACACACGGAAAGTCTCCTGACCTGCAGGAGTTCCTAGTGCTTTCCCATGGTGCCGAGTCCTTCTTTGAGGCTGCCAAAGCAAACGTTCTGGTTCACAATAGAGTAGGCGAAATTCTCAAGAAGAAAGACAAACTCTTCAGCGCCGGAAAGAGCGACGAAGGAGCTTGGGCTGCGAACATCGGAAACGTAGACGCACTGGAAGTTCTCGCTAGGGCGTGCGGGGACGTCGGCAATGATGTAGGCTTTGAAATTGGTTTGGGCCTTGACGTTGCGGCGTCTTCTCTTTGGAACGAGAAGGAGAAGGCCTATGTTTACGCACGGGAGAAGAAGAAGCGCGATACTGGCGAGCAGTTGGAGTTTATTCTTGACCTAGTGAAGAAATATCATGTGACCTACGTTGAGGATGCCTTCCATGAAGAGGACTTCGCAAGCTTCGCTGAGCTAGCCAACAAAACCAAGAACTGCCTGATCTGCGGCGACGACCTTTTCGCCACAAACAATGAAAGACTGAACCGTGGGATCAAAATGCATGCAGCAAACGCTGTCATAATAAAGGTCAATCAGATCGGCACGATCACGGACGCGTGGGAGACGACTGAAATGGCTCGGGGGAACGGGTACGTGCCTGTGATGGCTCATCGTTCCGGCGACACTTGCGATTGGCACATAGCGCACTTGGCTGTGGCCTTCAGATGCCCGATGATAAAGGCAGGCATAGTTGAAGGAGCAAGAATCGCGAAAATAAACGAGTTAATAAGGATCGAAGAGTTCTTAGGAGACAGGGCTACGATGGCCGACCTCAAAATGCTTTAGGAGGAAGAAAGTTGCCAGAAGATGAAGAGATCAAGGAAAACGAAGTAGAAGAGCAAGAAGAGACCGAACAACCACAACAGAGTGAGGCGCCCCCAGCACCTGAAGCCGCAGAAGCACCTGCTCCCGCTCCAGAAGAAGAGCTATTGATGGCGAGAGACACACTTCTGTCAGCAGGAATGCACATCGGGACAAGAATGAAAACTGTGGACATGGAGCAGTTCATATACAGGGTCAGACCTGATGGCCTATTCGTCCTTGACGTGAAGAAGACAGATGGCAGAATAAGGGTCGCCGCCAAGTTTCTGGCACGGTTTGAACCATCGAAAGTCGCCGCAACCTCAACGAGACTGTACGCTCAGGAGCCTGTAGAGAAGTTCGGCGAGGTGACGGGAGCAACACCCGTCGTGGGAAGATTCATTCCAGGATTGCTTTCGAACCCGCTGTATCCTCACCGCATTGAGCCAGAAGTTCTGATAGTCTCAGACCCTAGGGCGGATGCCCAAGCGGTGAAGGAGGCAGCTGCAGTAGGCATACCCGTGGTGGCCTTGTGCAGCACTGACAACGAGCTTGCAGGCGTAGACTTCGTCATACCTACAAACAACAAAGGAAGACGTGCACTTGCAGTTATCTACTGGCTGCTGGCAAGACAGGTGCTTCGGGAAAGGGGAGAGCTACCGTCTGACAAGGATTTGCCCTTGACGATTGACGATTTCGAGGCCAAGATGGCGAGAGAGGAGGAGGAAATCTAGGCGAATGTCGAAGGTTCGCCGGCCCTGCCAAGCCGGAGCCTTCTACGAAGCAAATCCTGAAGCCCTTAGGAAACAGATAGAATCATGTTTTTGCCACCAACTTGGACCCAAAGGAAATCCAATCGTCACCAAGACCGAGTGTAAGCACGTCATAGGCCTTGTCTGTCCGCACGCAGGCTACATGTTCTCCGGCCCTGTCGCTGCCCATGCCTACTACGAGCTGGCTATGGATGGTGCGCCTGACACCGTAGTCATTTTTGGACCAAATCACACTGGTTATGGCTCCGCGTTGTCTGCGATGAACGAAGGTTCCTGGCGTACTCCGCTGGGAGACGTTGAAGTGGACAACGAGGTAGCCAACGCCATAGTGCGTGAATCGCGCATCGTTGATGTGGATGAGTCAGCCCACCGTTTTGAGCACTCGATTGAGGTTCAGCTTCCATTTCTCCAGTATCTGTACGGTTCGGATTTCAAGATCGTGCCTATTTGTTTCTTAATGCAGGACTTGACTTCGGCCAGAGAAGTCGGACAGGCAGTCGGCAGAACTCTGTCAGGCAGAAACGCGGTCATCATTGCCTCTTCCGATATGACACACTATGAGCCGCAGGTCCTAGCCGAGAAACAGGACAGAAGAGCCCTTGAGGCGATTGAAGCGATGGACGAGGCAAGGCTTTTCTCGATAGTTGAGGAGGAAAGTCTCACCGCCTGCGGCGTTGGCCCGATTGCTGCGTTGATCACAGCAACCAAGGTTCTGGGTGGGGAAAAGGCAAAACTATTATGTTATGAGACCAGTGGAGATGTGATTGGCGACTACTCGAGCGTGGTTGGGTACGCTGCCGTGTGTTTCAAGAAATAGTGGTGAAGGATGGCGGTTGTTGCATCGGCTCCAGCGAAAGTGATTCTTTTCGGGGAGCATTTCGTTGTCTACGGCGAGCCAGCAATAGTACTGGCCATCGACAAACGGGCCTACGCCAAGGCAGAAACCCGCAAAGACAAGCTTCTTCGCGTACGCTCCACAAACCTAAACCTTGCAGTAACCGTTGAGAACGGGAACTTCAAGGTCGATCAAGGCGACCTGAAAGAGGCAAAAATGAAGTTTGAACCAGTCAGACAAGCTGCAGAGAAAGTCTTGGAAAAATGCGAAGAAAACGTGGGTCTGAACATCGAAATCAGCTCAACCATCCCCGTCGCTGCAGGACTAGGCTCTTCAGCGGCCGTAGTAGCCTCCGTAACCGCGGCAGTAGGAGCTCTCTTGAACGTCGAAATGTCGAAGGAAGACATTTTCAAGATCACCTACGAAGCAGAAAAATACGTACATGGCACACCATCTGGCGTCGATCCTGCAATCGCGACTTTTGGTGGAACACTTCTTTTCCAGATGGATACTGGGTTCAAGCCCTTAGAGGCTGAGATAGAGATTCCGCTTGTAGTAGGCGAGACAGGCGTGGAGAGATTAACCCGTGTTCAAGTTGAGAAAGTGCGCGACATCAGAAAGCGGTTCCCGCAGATCGTGAACCCCATTATGCATGCGGCGCGCGAAATCTCCTTAAGAGCCACAGAAGCCTTCAAGGAGAATGACCTGGAAACGCTTGGAAGCTTAATGAATGTTAATCATGCCTTGCTTTATGGGATTGGGGTTTCAGACGAGTCTCTGGAGTGGCTGGTCAATGCCGCACGAAAGGCAGGAGCGTTGGGCGCGAAGCTAACAGGCGCTGGCGGTGGCGGATGCATGATTGCTTTGGCGAGAAATGAGAGGCTAGAGCAGGTTCTTGAGGCCATTCAGAGAGCCGGAGGAAGACCGTTCATGGCCAGAAAGACAGATCAAGGTGTAAGGGTTGAACAAAGCTAAGCTCACCGTTCTGAAGATCGGTGGCTCAGTCATCACCGACAAAAGCGTAGAACTCAAAGCCAGAACGAACACAATAGACCGCTTGGCTACTGAAATAGAGAAGGCAAACGTGCATAGCCTGATCATAGTCCATGGTGGCGGAAGCTTCGGACACCCGAGGGCGCAACAATATGAAATAAAAGACGGCCTGAAAGACGGCTCCCAAAAGATCGGGTTTGCCGAGACGCACCACCTTATGACCGTGCTCAACGGATTGCTGATGGACGCTTTGATATGGCATACTGTCCCAGCCGTGAGCGTAACGCCATCATCGGTGATAGTGACCAAGAATGGCAGAATCCAATCCCTTGAAGACGCGCCAATAGAAAAGCTATTGGATATGAGCTTCCTGCCCGTATTGTATGGTGATGCGGTTTTGGATTCAGAGCTTGGTTTTACGATATTGTCAGGTGACCAGTTGGTTGCCATGTTGGCCACACATTTCGGCGCGGAACGAATCATAGTCGGCACTGACGTGGACGGATTGCACGACGCTGACCCGAAGACAGAAAAGACCGCAAAGTTATTTGAGCATTTGACATTGAGGGAACTCGAGGGACTCCAGAGCAGGCTTGGCAAATCAACTGCATCCGACGTTACTGGCGGCATGGTTGGAAAGATCGCTGAACTCCTACCAGCCTTGGAGAAGGGCATCCCCGTGACGATCATGAATGCAACCAAGCCCAATAGCGTTTACATGGCCCTCAAGGGAGAAAGAGTGCAGGGAACGGTAATAGGAGAATGAGCGATATTGAGTAAAGGAACAAGAAAACGAAAGTCGGACCACATACGAATATCCTTGGACAAGAATGTGCAGGCTAGAAACGCAACAACGGGCTTGGAAGACATCCACTTTGTTCACAAAGCTCTGCCCGAAGTTGACAAAGGCAAAATAAACATGTCCACGACCGTCTTCAACCACAGATTCTCAGCACCCCTGATTGTGGGAGCCATAACAGGCGGGGCGCCAGAAGCCTCAGAGATCAATGCGACGATAGCAGAAGCTGTAGAGAAACTGGGGTTAGGCATGGGAGTAGGCAGTCAGCGTGCCGCGATGGAGGACAGAAAGCTTGAGCCGACGTTCGCGATAACACGGAAAAAAGCCCCAAACGCCTTTCTGATCGCAAACCTGGGCGGTGTGCAGCTTGTCAATAGCTACGGGCTCAAAGAAGTCAAGAGAGCTATGAGGATGATTGAGGCAGATGCCATCGCCATGCACCTGAACTCGCTTCAGGAGGCCGTACAGCCAGAAGGCCAGACCAACTTCCGCGGCGTGCTCGAAGGAATAGGCGACGTGGCCCAAGGGTTGGACAAGCCTGTGATAGCGAAGGAAACAGGTGCAGGAATAGCGGCTGAAGAGGCAGCAAAACTTGAAAACATGGGCGTAAAAGGGATAGACATAAGCGGGGTTGGCGGGACAAGCTGGGCAGCCGTTGAGTACTACCGAACGAGGAAGGGAGAAGACGATTTGCAGCAGAGATTGGGTGAGGTTTTCTGGGATTGGGGCATACCAACGGCTTCCAGCATTGTTGAGGTCTCCCAGTACGTCAACATTCCAGTCATCGCCTCCGGCGGCATACGCAACGGGATAGACATAGCCAAATCCCTCGCTCTCGGTGCAAGTTTGACCAGCCTTTCACAACCAGTACTCCAAACCGCAACCAAAGGCGTAAGAGAGACGATTGACGCCCTTTCGCTTCTGATAGAGGAACTGAGAAACGTTATGTTTCTGGTGGGTGCCGAGTCAATTCAAGACCTGCGCAGGACGCCTCTTGTCGTAACTGGCAAGACAGCGGAATGGCTGAGAATCAGAGGTTTCAACACCGAGAGCTATGCGCGGAGAGGAAGGAAATAGGCCTTGGATATTGAAAAGGTCCTGGGAGAGAAAGTGTTCCTCATAGACAAAACCATAGAGAAATACCTCCCGCGAAAGTTCACCAAAGACACAGTCCTTTTCAAGATCAGCCCTCCCAGCTACGCAATCAGCTTTGAAACCATAAACAAGGCAATCGCCGAACCAGTCTGGGAGTTTCTTGACAGAGGAGGAAAGCGGTGGCGCCCTTCCCTGTTCTTGCTGGTTTGCGAGGCCTTGGGCAAAGAGCCAGACAAGTTCATGGATTTCGCCATAATCCCTGAAGTAGTCCACAACGGAACGCTACTGGTGGACGACATAGAAGACTCCTCTGACCTGCGAAGAGGAAAACCTTGCACCTACAAGATCTTCGGACTAGACATTGCCATCAACGCTGGAAACGCCATGTACTATCTGCCTCTTCTGCCGTTGATCGAGAATCGTGGGAAAATTCCTACCGAGAAGCTTAGCAGGATCTACGAGATTTATGTGCAGGAAATGATCAACCTCAGCATCGGGCAAGCGATGGACATTGCTTGGCACAGAGGCCTAGCGAACGCCGATCGCATCAATGAAAAAGACTACTTGCAGATGTGCGTATACAAGACTGGAGCTCTGGCGAGGATGGCTGCCAAGCTTGCCGCCGTCTTAGCGGATGCAAGTTCGGAGCTTGTTGAGAAGTTGGGGCGTTTCGCTGAAAGCATAGGCGTGGCCTTTCAGATGCAGGATGACATCTTGGATTTGACGAGTGTCGAGTTCACTGAGAAGAAGGGTGGACGCGGAGAAGACATTGCTGAAGGCAAGAGAACCCTAGTGGTAGTACACGCTTTGAAGGCCGCTGACGCCAAAGACAGGGAAAGGCTCATCGAGATTCTCAACATGCACACTTCAAGCCGGAAACTCAAAGATGAAGCCATCGGAATCATGAAGAAATACGGTTCCATAGAATATGTGAAGCAGTTTGCAATGGAAGTTGTGAAGGAAAGCTGGCGGCAAGTTGAAAAACTCTTGCCTGCTTCTGAGGCGAAGGAGAAACTAAACGCTTTCGCCATGTTTCTGATCGAAAGAAGAGTCTGACCAAGGGCGTGCAGAAAGATTGACCGTCAACGATGTTGAGCTCAAGGAGCTTGTTCGAAAGATTGCTCTGCTGAACGCCATCAAGCATGACGGCAAGGCTCAGACAGGCCCCGTCATTGGGACCATACTGGGACAAAAGCCGGAGTTCAGAACCAAAGTCAAAGAGACAACGGCTCTTATCAACGCAGTTGTTCGAGAAGTCAACAGCCTTTCGCAGGCTGAGCAGAAAGATATTGTCGAAAAGAAATGGCCTGAAGCCCTAGTGAAGGAAAAGATCGAAGAAGAAAAGCACCTGCCACCCTTGCCCAATTTTGACAAGTATGAGCAGATCGTTACTCGTTATGCGCCGAACCCCGACTGCGTACTTCATCTGGGTTCGGCAAGGGCAATCGTTCTGTGTCACGACTACGCACGATTGTACCATGGCAAGTTCATCGTTCGCTTCGAAGACACTGATCCAAAGGTGAAAATACCCGTTTTGGAGTTCTATGAACGAATAAGAGAGGATCTTGACTGGCTTGGTTGCAGGTCAGATGCGGAATACATTCAGAGCGATAGGATTCCCATTTACTATGAGTACGCTGAGAAGCTGCTGAAGGAAGGCAATGCATATGTGTGTACGTCAGCGCCAGAGACCTTCCGCCACAAAACTCTGGATAGCGAACCCTGTGAGTGTAGGAATCTGCCAGTGGAAGAGCAGATGGCTCGATGGGAAAGCATGCTGGAGGGGGGCTACAAAGAAGGTGAAGCAGTAGTCCGCGTGAAGACCAATCTGAACCACCCTAACCCTGCTGTCAGAGACTGGCCAGCCCTGAGGGTAATTGACCCTGAAAGGTATCCGCACCCACGAGTCGGCAGCAAATACCGTGTATGGCCCTTGTACAATCTCGCCTGCGGCATCGACGATCATATAATGGGCATAACCCACATAATCCGAGGAAAAGAACACCTGACTAACCAAGTTCGACAGGAATTCATGTACAAGTATTTTGGCTGGAAGTATCCTGAGGCCATACACTATGGAAGACTCAAGATCACGGGCGCCTACCTCAGCAAGTCGAAGATTGTCCAGGGCGTGCGCGAAGGCCTATTCAAAGATTGGGACGACCCTCGCTTAGCAACGTTTGCAGCTTTGAGAAGGCGGGGAATAACGCCTGAGGCGATCAAGAAAATGATAATGGAGGTTGGACCGAAGACCTCTGATGTGGTCTTGAGCTGGGAGAATCTGAACGCGTACAACCGCAAGATCCTCGACCCTTCTGCTGACCGATACTTTTTCGTGCAAGACCCCATAGAGTTGACTGTGAAACATGTTCCGAAAGCTTTCACATCAAGACTCCACCTGCACCCAGAACATCCTGAAAGAGGGTTCAGAGAATACACTATAACACCTGAGGGGGACTGGAGATCAGTGGCTCTTTGGGTTTCGAAGAAAGACGTGGACCCTTCGAAGGCCGGTACCGTGCTTCGTCTCATTGAGCTCTTCAACATCAGAGTCGAGAAAGCGAATGCGTATTCTTCTGATGCGTCTTTTGTCAGCGAATCCTACGAGGAAGCACGAAAAGCAAAAGCACAACTGATTCATTGGATACCCATCGGGAAAGACATGCCCTGCGAGGTTGTTATGCCAGACGCTACCACACCAGAAGGAGTTGCAGAAAGCGCCTGCAAGCGGTTAAAGCCTGACGACATAATACAATTCGAGCGGTTTGGTTTCGTCAGGATAGATAAGGTCAACAAGGAGTTAGTAGCGTACTACGCTCAGAAATAACCGGAAGCGGTTGATATGAGGCAACAGGACAAAGTCATAGTGTGGCCAGCCTACTTTGACTCGACAAAGACACGAAAGAATGGAAGACGAATCCCGAAGAATCTAGCTTTGCCCACGCCGAGAGCTTTGGAGATCAAGGAGGCTGCAGACAGACTTCATCTCGTTTGTGAGCTTGTGCCAGACACAGGATATGCTAAGACACCGTGGCTGAAGCCAGGCATGGTTCTCGTGAAAAAGGGGAAGGAGTCCAAGGAACTTGTCATTCAGAGAATCGCGAGGCAGTTGCAGAAAACACACAATACTATTGTGGCCAAGCCGTAGCGCTTAGCTTTTTCCTTCGCCGATCAGGACAGCGCTTAGCATTCCGTGTTGACCAGGCCGCGATGTAATGCGTGCCTGTCCAAATGAGGTCTCTACTACTGCTCCCTTCGTTATTACGCCTCGACGGTCATAGTCGATGTTGGCTGGGTTCTTGACGACTCTGGTGATTTCGATTTTTTCTGTTTTTCCGGTCTTAGGATCAGTTACGCAGGCGAATTTGTCGGCGAGAATCTTGTTCTTCAGTGTCCCGCCATGTCCTCTGGAAGACTTCCGCTTTGGTTCGGCCATCATCGTTTCCATTGGAAATGAACCCTGTTCATACCTTCGTTTTGTTCTGAAGACTACTCTCCTGCCGCCTGACTGCTTCTTCTTCCGTAAGTCGCCCTGCCAAACTGACATTATCGTTTTCTCCCAAAGGCTATTGGACTTGGGTGCTGACCATCACCGAAGTTTGGCGCGCGCGCATATAAACCTATCCTTCTTGAGTTTCAGGCTTCTCTTGTTTCGGGAAGTCTTCGAAAACGTTCTTCAGTTCTCGCTTCATGGCTGTGACGTCTTGGCTTAGACCGAAGTAATCTGCGAAGTATTCGGTTGTTCGAAGTACTGTTGACCTGCCGCTTCTTTCACTGGCGACCAGGTTCATTTCCTTCAGCAGTTTGATGTGACCGTAAGCGTGGTGGCCTCGCACATCTATCACTCTCTTCTGGAACACAGGTTGCCTGTATGCCACGTAAGAAAGCGTTTTCAAAGGACCCGTGGAAAGCAGTGGCCTGTTAACGAGCTTTCTGACCAGAGGCGTGAATTCGGCCTTCAGCTGCAGGACATATCTTTCATCCTTCAACTCCAATATCTCGAGCGCGCAGTCTCTGCTGGCATACGCGCTCATGAGTGTCTTCGCAAGCTTTCTGGCCTTGTTCTTTGAACGGGACTTCAAGACTGAACACATCTCGTTCAGATCCAAAGGGCGACCAGCCACGTACAAGGCCGCTTCTAGAAGGACAAGATCACGTTGGGGCCTGCCTGTAGCTTGTTTCTCCGAAAGAGGCTCGTCTGCGCTAAGTGATTGTTTTTCCGCTTTCTGCAAGGTTCAGGTCCCCAATAGTTATGTATATTTCCTCTGTTTCCTCTTCCTGAAACAGCTTCACTTTCCCTTCCTGTGCCAGAAACAGCAGCAGAATGAACGTGCGAATGGACTCCAGACGAAGCATACCTTTCGTCAAAGCTGAGAACTGCACGATGCCAGCACCCTTGACCATCTCGGATAACTGCACATACAGCTTTTCCATCAACACTTCGATCTGCATAAGGTAGAGATCGAGCTGTGGCATGATCTCAGAGGGTGTAGGGATCATCGGTTCAGGAACGTACTTTTCGAGTCGGATGAGTGCTTCACCCTTCAAAACGTCGTCGAGAACTTCAAGCAGATGGCTTATGGTTGTTGAGGTCAGTTCGTATCTCAGCGGCAGGAATAACGGCGGTGGAAGATAGTCCTGTGGCGGCTTCGGAGGTGGCGGCGGCTCCTCAAGCTTCAGCAAGAGCTTGGACTTCATCAAGTATATAAGTGCCGAGGAATCAAGCGCAACGCCTGAAGCTCTGAAGTCTACGTGCCCAGTCTTGTCCATCTCTCTCAGAAAGGAGGCAAGCAGATACGCGATGTTAATGCTCCATGGTGTAAGCTTCTCAAGCTTGTTGAATTCGAAGAGAATGTTCCATGGAGGAAGCAAGTAAAATGGCTTCCTGAGCGCAGGTGTGCTCATTGACTCTGTGCCTCCAAGAACTTCGCCGAGACGACGTTGGACACGCCGTTGCGTCCGTAGACGCCGTAGACCCTCTGTGCCTTGTTCACCATCTCAGGCTTCAGCGTAATAACTATGAATTGGGTTCTCTCTGATTCCTCCAGCAGTAGATCAGCCAGCTTCGAAACGTGAAAGGCATCTAAGTGCGCGTCTATCTCGTCCAACACGTAGAATGATGCAGGCGTGAATTCTTTCAAGGCGAATAGGAATGCTACTGCGGAGACTGAACGTTCGCCGCCGCTGGCTCCAGACACGACTATTGACGGCTTATTGGGGAACTGGACGATCATGTCGATGCCACCCGAGAAGGGTTCATCAATGCTTTCCAGCTTCAGCGCGACGCTTCCGCCTCCTGTGACCTTGGCGAAGTACTTCTGCAGATTCACATTAATCTTGTCGAAAGCTCCCATGAACACGTTACGCTTCTTGAGCTCAATCTCGTCCATAAACTGCACTATGGCCTGCTTTTCCTTTTCAAGTTCGTTCATTCTCAACGAGAGTTCCTTGTAACGTGAAATCTGCTCGGCGTAGTGTGATAGCGCAAGTTGGTTTACGGCGCCTATTCTTTCGAGTTCAAGCTGCATCATTTTCATTGATGTTTCAGCATCTTCAACTTGTTTCAGCGTGACCTCTAGGGGCTGTTCGATGCCGAGCTGTCGGAGTTGGTTGCGATACTGGTTCAGCTGTATGAATGAAGTTTGAATGCTCAGTTGAAGCTGATTCAACAGGCGGTCAGCCTGCTCGTATTCTGGGTCGAGCTTGCGCAGTTCTCGGTCTACCTCGTCGATTTGGCCAGTGAATTTCTTGGCCTCTTCTCTTGCTGAGAAAACGTTCTTGGAAAGCTCAACCCGGTTTCTATCAAGCTCCGCTAGCTCTAGTATCAACGATTCCTTCTCTTTCAGGGCGTCCTCAACCTCTTTCTCTACTCTGCCCAGCTGTTGATCAACTTTGGACAGCTGGATTTTGGCGTTCTGATAGCCGACGCGCAGGACATTGTCAAACTGGGATTGGAGGGTGGAGACTATCGTCTGAATTGTGCCATGCTTCTGTCTTAGGATTATGATTTCTTCGGCGAGTTTTTCTCGTTTGACTTCCATTTCTTGGATGCTTGCGGGATCAGTCTTGCGTCTCAGTGAGGCTAGTTCGGCTTGGAACTTGCGCATTTCCTTTTGGATGGTACTCCTTTCAGCTCTGTGGATCCACATTTTGGATTTTTCGGCCTCAACTTCCTTTGTGAGTTTTGTGATGTTGTGATCTGCTCGCTTCACGTTGGTTTTTGTTCTTCTGGCGCTTCTCTTGACTCTGGCTAGCTCTTTGTCTAGGGTGGCTATGGCTTCTGAGAGGCGCGTGATTTCAATATGGGTTCGGTCTATTTCTTCCGCGTAGGTGGTTATGTCGTTGCCTCGTTTCGAGAGGTGTTGTTGTAGTGCGCTTACGGCTTCGTCGAGGCTCTTGATGGCCTGTTCGCTTGGTATGATGGTTGAGAAGTCTATAGGTGCACGGTAGTAGCCGCTTTCGAAGCCACCACCTTCGTATAGATCGCCGTTTACGGTCACTGAACGGAGGCCTTCGTTGGACAATGCGAAGGCTGCTCTGTCGTCTGACACGATTAGCGTGTCGCCGAAGACGAAATGCACGGCAGGTTCGTACTGCTTTTCGTATTTCAGGAAGAGGGGTGCTATACCCTTGATGCTTTCTTTTTCAGGAATCACCAATTGCTTTCGGCTTAAAGCGCCTTCGAGGGGAATTAGCTTTACTCTGCCCAGCTTCATTCTTCTCAAGGTTTCCGTGCAGGCGAAGGCTGAGTCGAAGTCTTTCACGACTAAAGCGTCTAGCCAGCCTGACGCTGCAGCCTCTATGGCATGCTGATATGATCTGTCTATCTTGATCAGGTTTCGCAGGCGACCGTAGACGCCTGGAATGACGCTCAGCTCGCCTAGCTCCTCGATGCTTCTGAGGGCCTTTTCTTCGGCGGCCACCGTTTCTGCAAGCTGTCTCTGTGTAACGAATTCGACAACGGCCTCGCGTGCTGAGTCTGCGATTTTCCCTGCCTCGGTGATCTCCAGTCCTACGGCTTCTTTCTGTGCCATTTTGCGTTCGAGCGTGCGTTCTAGGTTCTTCAGTTGTTCCTTCTGGTCTTTCTGCATCTTTTCGAGCTCGGTGACTGATTTTTCCAGTTCAGTGAGTTGTGTTGAGAATCTTTCTTTTCGGCTGCTGAGGTCTCTGAGCCTTTGTGTGCGGATGCTGATGGCTGTTTGGCTTTTCACGTATTCGGACCTTAGGAAGGTTAGCCTCTTGTAGTGGCTGTCAAGCTGTAGTTCGAGTTCGCGGAGTTTCTTGCTGTTTTCGCCCACCGTGTCCCACAGGTCGGCAGCTCCGGAGGCTAGAGTGTCATGTTCAGCCCGCATTGCGGCTATCTGGTTGGCCATCGTGCCGTGTTCAGTTCTGTGCTGTTTGATCTTTGCGCGGTTTTCATGGATTTCGTTTCGGATTGATTTGTATTGCTGGGAGTCGTTTTCTCTGATTCGCCTCAGGCCTTCGAGGCTTGTTTTTCCAGAGCTTATCTTGGTCGTTAGCTCGGTCAGTCTTGCGCGCATTTCGCCGATTCTTATCTGCACCTTGAGTACCTGTGATCCGCCTTCTTCAACGATCTCCGAGCTCAGCTTTCGCCATTGGCCTTCGACGGCTATCCTTTTCATGCGTTGCGCGTCGCGCAGTTGTCTTATCTTTTCAAGCTGGCTTCTGGCCTTGTCAGCGTGAGCTGAGGTCTCCTCGATCTTTTCCTGTACATGCGTCATGTCGTTTGAGATTCTGACTGTTTCGAACCTTTTGATTTCCTCTTGGATGAAGTTGTATCTTAGCAGTTCGTTGCGTTCTCTTTCGAGGTCGTCTAGTCTCTTCTGGACTTCGTCTATTCTGCCCATGGCGGTTCTTATGGATATGTCGGCTGTTCGCAGTTTGTCTTCGGCACCTGCCTTTTCAAGGTCGTATTGCCCGATTCCGATCAGGTCTTCGATGATTTTTCTGCGTTCCATTGGCGCCATGTCGGTTAGGCGTGTGATTGTGCCTTGCAGGATTATGTTCTGGCTTGTGGAGCTGATGCCAGCCATTGAGAGGATTTCGAGAATGTGGGCTCTTGAGATTCTTCGCCCGTTGAGGCGGTAGACGCTTTGGCCGTTTCTGTAGACTTCGCGGGACACGGTAACAGTAGTAGTGTCTACGGGCATGCGGCCGTCAGCGTTGTCGAATTGGATGATCACTTTGGCCATTTTGGCTCTTTCTAGGCCGGCTGTTTCCGAGCCGTGGAAGATCAGTTTGGCGGCGTTTTCGGCTCGGAGCCTTCTTGTGCTGAGTTCGCCGAGGGCGAAGAGGAGCGCGTCTAGTATGTTTGTTTTTCCGCCTCCGTTGGGGCCTGTTACGGCGGTGAAGCCCTTATCTAGGACTACTTTAACGGTTTGCGGTCCGAATGACTTGAAGCCTTTGAGTTCTATCTTTTTGATGTAGGGCATTCCGTCTGCGCCTTCGCCCCTCGCGGAAACAGATACGGACTATCTAGTTAAAGACAGTTCTGTAACAATTTTCTATTAAGATTATTGCATGCTGACGTGTTAAAACAGTTGCGTGCCTTTCAGCGTCGTTGCCTGGCTTTCGAGGATTGTTTCGCGGCCATTTTCTTCACAAAGCCTCTTATTGGCTTGTCTTTGCCGTAGATTAGGAGGTAGCCATCGTGCTGTATCTTGTACGTGAGTTCCAGTTCGTTTGCCATGGTTTTCAGCGTCTCAAGAGGCAACTCCGCAGTCGGTTTGACGCGAATCCACTTGTATTCCCTTGGAAGTCCCAGAACGAATCTGGTTTTGTCTTCGGGTTCGTCGATCGTTTTGCTTGCATTACTCAGTTTTTTGAGCCATTCGTCAGCGTATTTTGTTCCGAACCGCTTTTCGGCTTCCGTGATCAGGAAGGATTCGGTATTTGCGAGGTATGTTTCCATGTTTTGAGCTGCGTCTTCTGGGTTTGTTTCGGCTTTGGAGATCTTGATTACTATTCTGGCTGTTCTCAGGTCGTCCATTATCTTTTCTGGAATTGCGACCCCTCTTTTGCGGAGATCGGCAATAATTTCCTCTTGGGTTTTCCATACAGCCAAATGCCCCATGGAAGTGCCTTCTGATGTGTGTCTTGGCAACCTGCATAATAAAGCTGTCTTCGTCCGGAAGAGAAGGCCCAAGCTTCTGCAGGGCTGCTTCAGGGGTCCTCACTTGCGCGCTCAGGCAAAATCTTGACCCCCCATACATACGTGGGTTGAACCACTGAAATCAAACTGCAGTTCTCTGACTGGTAAAGGCGACCCTAATCTTAGCGTGCGTTTTTTCGAAGGCTTTCTTTAGTTCGGCCTCGGCCTTCTTTGGCGTCTACGGAAGTATCAAGCTGACATTTCCAGCATCCAAAGCCATCTTCGCCCCATGACAACCGGCCCGTCTAGCGTGTCACAGTGTGGTGGCATACACTCACCTCCGGAATGGTTAGTGTGGCAGTCTATGGCCAAAATACTAACGCCTCATCCCATCGTTCCGATCGCCAGACCAGGAACTATGAGGTCTGGATCTCATGCGTGATGCTCTGTTCTCTTGTAGACGTGAATTACCGTGGGGAGCGCCACGGCAAGATAAGCAACATGGACTACCAGTCTGGCCCATTCTGCGCTGACGGTGTAGCCGAACATCACTGCTAGAATTGAGCCGATTATGCCTTCGTGGTGGAATTGGCTGCCTTCTGGAATACCTAAAGAGTACGCAGGTTGGGCCAGCCAGTGTTTAGGCCTGCCTTTTGGACGTATTCCAGAAGTTCATGCGTGCCCGAACCGGCTAGGCCACCTGCAAGCAGGATCAACATAATGCTGGTTAGGCAGAAGAACCTATGCAGGTTGATCTTCACGCCTATCACGAAGGTTACATAGGCCAGCAGAATGGGGGCTAACACTCCTGCGGCTGTGCCGATGGCTGTGCCTATCGCGTCAGTCGTAAGTAGCGGTGTTAGGAAGAGCACGGTTTCAAGGCCTTCTCTGAAGACTACGACAAGGCCTAGCAGTATGAAGCCGATGACCGTTCCTCGCGAAGTGATGGCTTCTACTCGCTTCTCCATATCTTGCTTGATGTTTTTTCCTCTGGTGGCCATCCAGTATATCATGGTTGACAAAACGGCCACGGCCACATATGCTGTCACGGCCTCGAATAGCGGTTCGACGGCCTCCGGCAGACCGCTGTAGAGGAATCATATGGCGGTTCCCATGCAGAGGCTGGCAACCAGCGCAGCAACCATCCCGTACCACACGTAACGCCCAAGACCATGTCTGCCGCTTCTGATCATGTAGGACAGTATTATTGCCGCTACTAGGGCAGCTTCGAGAGCCTCTCTGAACGTTATGAGGAACTGGCCAAACATGCTACGGGCACCTCAGCTGACTCATGGTCGTGCAGAGTCCGCATTCTTCGATGTCAATGGACGGGTCGAAAGCCTTGTGCATCTTACACAGCAGACCCTTTGCGCGTATTGTTCTGCAGATTTCGCAGAATTTGGGAATGAACTCTTTATAGGAAAGGTTGTCTTCTGCCAGAAATGAAGCCAAAGCATCTACTAGCTTCTCGATCTCAGCGTCTCCTTCGACGCTAAGTGCCTGACCGCGCATTTTGCTCGCGTATAGGCTTATGGCAGGTTGGCTCAGGCCAAGGAGTTTTGCTGCCTGTGCTTGGTTCAAGTTGTGTTTCTCAATGAGTTGCTTTGCGGTCATGGCCCGTACAGCAGGCAACAAGCATTTAACGGCGACTTCGCATGGGACTAGCAATTATGTTGCTTCCGGCTGTTACTGTGTAGAAAGGCATAAATATACTTTATTACAATCGTTATATTGCTTTGAAGGTGAAGTAACATGAATTGGCGAAACGTTGCCGAAATCTCTCAAGGCGTTCACTGGGTAGGCGTCAGAGACTGGAACCGAAAGCTGTTTGATGCGTTGATTCCTCTTCCGGGGGGAACCACCTACAATGCCTACGTTGTGGTTGGAACAAGCAAGAAGGCACTAATTGACACCGTGAATCCGGGCTTCGAGAAGGAGCTGGAAGAAAAGATCAGCAGAGTTGTGAACCCAGCGGACATTGATTATGTGGTAATGAATCATGCGGAACCTGACCATGCAGGTTCTATTCCGCACATTATGTCAATAAACAGCAAGGCCATGCTGGTTACGACGAGCAAGGGTGCGAAGATGGCTCAGATCTATTTCAAGGTGCCTGAAAACAGGATAAAGGTCGTTGCTGATGGAGATACTATTGATTTGGGCGGCAAGATGCTCAGGTTCATTGAGGCACCGATGCTGCACTGGCCTGAAACCATGTTCACATACCTGCAGGAAAGCAAAATCCTGTTTCCATGCGACTTTCTGGGTTCGCACGTGGCGATGGGACTTTATGATGACGAAGTGGACGATTTGCTAGTTCACGCTCAGAGGTATTTCGGCGAAATTATGATGCCTTTCAGAGTCATGGGCCAGAAGGCATTAGACAAGATCAAAGACCTAGACATCAAGACTATTGCGCCCAGCCACGGACCGGTCCACCGAAACCCCCAGCGCATTCTCAACGCTTACAGGCAATGGACCAATGGCGAAACCAGACAGAAGGCCATAGTTGTCTATGCAACTATGTGGGGTAGCACGGAGAAAATGGTCAAGCTGATGGTGGACACGCTGGCCTCAGAAGGCATAGAGACCGCCGTGTACAACCTTGCAGTTTCGGACATCGGCGACGTGGCCAAAGACCTCGTTGACGCGCGGGCAATCGTTCTCGGAACACCCACGGTGCTGGCTGGCGCTCATCCATTGGCAGTGTATGCGGCCTATCTTGTGAAGGCGCTGAAGCCTCCTGCGGAGTATGGCGTAGTGCTCAGCTCCTACGGATGGGGCGGAGGGGCAATCAAGCATGTTCAAGAAGTGCTGGGCCAGACCAAAATGGAGGTTGTCGGAGCGATGGAAATAAACGGGCCACCGATGGAAAGCGACTACACGAAGATCGTCGAGTTGGGTAAAGCTCTTGCTGGAAAAATCAAGGAGGGAGCACGATGAGCGGCTCGACTGAAGACAAGAAGAAGCTGTTGAAAGAGATCATCGAGCAACTGCACGAAGGTGTGTCTCCGCACGAGGTCAAAGAACGGTTCAAGCAGGTCATAGAGGAGACGAGCGCTGAGGACATTGCGCGAATCGAACAGGAACTCGTCAAAGAAGGCATGCCTCGAGAGCAGCTGCAGAAACTCTGCGATGTGCATCTTGCGGTCTTCGGCGAACAGGTCCAGGAACGGGAATTGCATCTTCCACCTGGACACCCGATAAGCATTCTCTTGGAAGAGCACAAGGCTATCCTTGAGCACGCAGACAGGCTAAGGATCGCAGTAGGCCTGATTCAAGAGGCCTGCGATGTCGTCTACGTCGGAGACGCCCTCAACAAGCTGAAAAGCTTAGTGAAGGACTTTGTGGATGCTGAGAAGCATTATCAGCGTGAGGAGAATGTGCTTTTCCCCACGATGGAGAGGCATGGGATAACTGAGCCTCCGGCAATAATGTGGATGGAACACGACAGGGTCAGAGAAACAAAGAAGAAGCTAAGCAGTATCGTTGAGAGATGGAACGCCATGGGCTTCCAAGACTTCAAGACGCTGCTGGCTCCCATTGCAGAAGAGCTTCGTGAACTTCTGCCAGATCACTTCTTCAAGGAAAACAACATCCTCTTCCCATCGGCACTTCAAGTGGTCACTCCTGCCGAGTGGGAGGACGTTAGGAAGGAGTTTGACGAGATCGGCTACTGCACGTTTACGCCTCAGCATGTGTTGGCTGAGCCGAAGACCGAAGGCAGCGGGAAGACGAAGGCTGAAGCTGCTCAGGCGCCAGAGGGCGTTTTGCAGTTTGGGACTGGAAGCCTCACGAAGGAAGAGGCCGAAGCCATACTCGACACAATACCGCTTGACATATCGTTCGTTGACAGGAATGACAGCGTAAAATACTTCAACAAGGCTGACAAGAGAATTTTCGTGCGCACCAAGGCCGTCTTAGGCAGAAAAGTGCAGATGTGTCACCCGCAGAAAAGCATCCACATAGTCAACAAGATCGTTGAGGCCTTCAAATCGGGCAAGAAAGACGCGGCCGAATTCTGGATCACCATGGATAACCGGTTCGTTCACATACGGTTCTTCGCAGTCAGAGGCAAAGACAGAGAATACTTGGGAGCTTTGGAGGTAGTCCAGGACGTCACAGACATCAGAAAGCTTGATGGACAAAGGCGACTTCTCGACTGGGAAAACCAGTAAAGACTAGTGCTGAGAAAAATGGGTGCAGTTCGCTTCTGCAAGCTTGACTTTTCTATTTGGTGGCTTTCAATCCCTTGAGGTGTTCTTGGGCTCCTGCAAGCTCGTTCTTAAGCTCTTCGATGTACTTTTCCGTTTCTCAGTCTTCTCTGCTTTCGTCATGAAGCGCCTCGCAAAATGCCCGTGCCCGTGGTGGCCGATGCCGCAACCGTATCCGCTATATCCGCGATGCCTTTCGCATCCGCATTCATCATGCATATTCATCACCTAAGCCGTTACTATTGAGAGGATACTGTCCACTTAATCGCGCGCGCTACTTTCAAATTCATCATTTTCGCAGATTACTCCCGATTGGGCCAAAACTGACAGACCATATTCTGTGACTTGATTTACCGATATTCTTGGAAGAGTGTCGCTTGCAAACAGGTCAAAGCTCTTTACTACAAATTTCTCCAACCATCTATCTCTCTCTCTGTCGCGTAATTCTCTCCAGTAAGTAATAGACCCATTCACAAACGGTTTCATATGGAAAACGAACAATGATGAAAAATTTTTTCTTCGCTGTCAAGCAATACTTTCAGGCTATCGAGAACAGTCACCTTATTCTGTCTAATATTCCAGTAATCAATCAAGCCCAAATCTACGAACCATTCTAACCTAGGTGCCTTGATATTTTCTAAATAGTATCTCTTCGCTGATTTCCACTTTGTATCGATGGCTTTCTTAATTGCGTCATAGGTTTCTGGGCTTCTGAAACTTCCAGATGCTAGTTTACTTCGCCATAATTCTTGAATCATGTCAACAAATCTCAGTTCTTCATTTGGTCCCCGCTCAATTGAACAGAATAAAACAGTCCGAAAATAATCATAGTCTTTCTCCAAAATGACTTTCAGGAACCAATACTTTTGAGCGAGCGACAATATAAACGGGTTTTGGTCTTTTTCGCTTAAGGCGGACAGTACTTCGCCACGCTTAGTGTTATAGAGTCTTCCCGACATTTCTTGTAATAGCCCCAATTCGATTGCGGTTCCTAGGTACCTGTCGAAAGCGTCTTCTCCTTTTGATACGCCCTGGGAACGGATTTCTCCAGTAACAGGTTCTGAGCTTTTTCGGTTAACATGTAATTTTCTACAGGCTTCTTCCAAGTATGAATGGTTCTGGTATTCTTCTTCAAGGATGCGATTTTGGAGTGATGGCGGCGTAAGAGGCGTGTTTTCTATGATTCTTGAGAATAAGACAAAATAACCCAATCTCCTGACTTTGGTCGTTGCCGAAGTTATTCTTTGCAGTTCCTGTTTCAATTGAGATCTGTCCTGTGCTCTACAGGAAGAAGAAGTCCTATATCAGTTTTGGAAGATGCAAATAATATCTATTCAATCATCATACCTTTTTGGCTTGGAACCAAGCTGTTTTCATTTTCGCTTATCAATCCATCCCGAATAAGTGGACAGTATCTATTGAGAGAAAGGCATTTAAGCCTATCATGTCTGCGGCGAGGCAGTGGCGACCCGCAAAGGCTTAAGTTATCTCGACTGTTATTCTACTAGTAGGCAAGGAAGGGGTAAGAAATGGCCAGGAGTTTTCGAGAGGTCTGGGCGAAGGTGCGCTATGAGGTTTCCTCGTCTGCAAGCATGATTTTCGGGCCGTTGACGGATCTCTTCTTCTGGTTCATAGTGAGCTGCGTGCTGATCAGCATGTATCCGTTCATCTCGTTATGGGTGGCGTGGACATTTCACATGAGCCCGATAATCACCGTATATGGCCCACTTGTGCCCTTCACCGTAGCATGGTACATTATCATAAGAAGGCGCATCAAAAACTACTTGACCTCGCTACTAGCACCTCAAAAGACGTACGACGTAGACTCAGCCGTCAGAACGTACGTCAAGCTGCTGGAAGAACAAGAAAAAGAAAGACGGAAAACGAGCGCGCGCGCTGATCCGGGATAAACCGCTGCAGGCCGAGGCAGCGTTCAAATAGGATTGCTGATGCCAACCTTGCCTTTAAGCCTCTCCCCGTGGAATGCCTGAGACTGTCAGAAGCTAGACAAGCTTGATTGTATGGCAAAAGGTTTTTAGTGTAGTTGTTGTATTGGAGACTGCAAGTAGTTTAGAGCATACTGTGAGGAATAGATGAATGTCTATATTTGCAGCACCAGGCGCATATGACCGTGCAATAACCGTGTTCTCTCCGGACGGGCGGCTTTTCCAAGTTGAGTACGCCATGGAACTAGTCAACCGGGGAGCCACGATCTTGGGCATACGCTGCCCTGAAGGGGTAGTGTTGGGATCTGAGGAGAACGCTGAACCCCTCGAAGAGACTGAATATTCGTGGAAGATTTTCCGAGTTGACGATCACGTAGGGGCAGCCATAGTAGGCCTAAGCTCGGACGCACGCATACTCATAGACCAAGCACGCGTTAACGCTCAGAGCAACAAGCTGACTTACGACGAGCCTGTCGACGTGGAAGTGGTGGCCAAGAGGATATCTGATGTTAAGCAGCTTTACACGCAGCACGCAGGAGTGAGGCCTTTCGGCGTTTCGATAATCTTTGCTGGAGTCGACAAGACGGGAGGTCGAGTCTTCGGAACGCACCCGAGCGGAACATACAGAGGCTACAAGGCCACAGCACAGGGCGCAGGGAGAGACACAGCGCTAGCCATAATGAAAGAAGAACACCGAGACGACATGAAACTCGAAGAAGCCACAAAATTAGCCGTCAAATGCCTAACCAAAGCGCTAGAAGCACGGCAACTGCCGCCTAGAATAAAGATAGCCGTAATTCCGGCTGACACCAAGAAGATGGAAATGCTCAGCGGCGAAAAGACAGAGGAGTACGTCAAACAGGTAGGCTCCAGTAAGTGAAATAGGTAATGGGTGAAAAGTACACTACTGCACGCATCACGAAAGATAACGAGCACTTCGAGATTCTGGTTAAGCCTGAGAAGGCACTGGACTACCGCATGGGCAAAGTCGCCTCCATAACCGAGGCTCTAGTCAGCGAAACGATATTCTCAGACGCAAACAAAGGCACAAAAGTCGGCGAAGAAAGCATACGCAAAGCCTTCGGCACCATCGACACGCTCAAAGTGGCCGAAAACATACTCAAAAACGGAACACTGCAACTCACCACCGAACAGCGCAGAAAAATGGTAGAAGACAAACGCAAACAGATCATCGATTTCATAGCCAGACAGTGCGTCGACCCGAAAACAAACCTTCCTCATCCGCCTGCCCGCGTGGAAAACGCTCTCGAACAGGTGCGCTACTCAATTGATCCTTTCAAGTCTGTTGAAGAGCAGGCCAAAGAGGTAATCAAGCTTCTGAGAGCCATTCTGCCGTTGAGGATGGAACAAGTCATCGTAGGCGTAAGCATCCCTGCAACCTACTCGGCAAGAGCCTACGGCGCAATCAAAGGATTCGGCATCATCAAACGTGAAGAGTGGCGCGGTGACGGCTCATGGTTCGGCGAGATAGAAATGCCAGCAGGCATGTACGCTCCATTCCTCGACAAACTTGGAAACGTAACAAAAGGAAGCGGAGAAGCGAGAATAGTCGCTTAGAATGTGTCTTGAAAAGAAAGGAAAAATCGGAGAGATTGTAATATGCCAGCGTTTTTCGAAAACAAACAGATTGTGACACCAGGAGATTTGTTAGCAGAAGGCGAATACGTGGCCGGCGAGAACTCCTACCTCGAAGGGGGCAAGATTTTCGCTCAACGCATCGGCCTGGTTGAATACGACAACAAACGCGTCAACGTCGTGGCACTGAAATCCTTCTACGTGCCGAGAACTGGAGACGTGGTCATAGGAACGATCGTGGAAGTCGGCTTCACAGGCTGGACCGTGGACATAAACGCCCCGTACCCAGCGCTACTGAGGGCGTCAGAGGTTCTGAACCGCCCCTTCAAGCCGCAACAGGACGACCTGCCCAAACTTCTCGACGTAGGAGACTTGATAGTGGCAAAGATAGACGCCTACGACAGGACGCACGACCCGCAACTGGCAGTCAGCGAACCGGGCCTCGGAAAAATCACACGCGGACAGATAATGAAAGTGACGCCGACAAAGATCCCCCGAATAATAGGACGCAAGGGTTCAATGGTCTCCATGATCAAGCAAGAAACAGGCTGCAACGTGATACTCGGGCTCAACGGCATTGTGCTTGTGACGGGGAAGACCTTGGAGGATGAGCAGCTGGCCAGCATGGCTATTCGCAAAATCGAAGACGAATCTCACACAAGCGGCTTAACAGACCGCATAACCCAGATGTTGAAAGAAGCAAAAGGAAAAAAGGAGGAAAAGAAAGTTGAATGATAAACCTGAAAAGTTAATTGACAAAAAGGGCTTGAGGCTAGACGGAAGAAAATTCGACAAGCTGAGGCCGCTCAAGCTTGAGGTAGGCACCCTGCCTAACGCCGACGGCTCCGCGTACATCGAGCATGGAAAGAACAGGATCTTGGCCGCCGTGTACGGCCCCCGAGAAGCGCACCCGAAACACATGGCGCTTCAGGACCGAACGGTTCTCAAATGCCGCTATCACATGGCGCCCTTCTCGGTACAGGAACGCAAGTCGCCAGCGCCCTCAAGAAGAGAGGTTGAACTCTCAAAAGTGGTCCGCGAATCCTTCGAGCCCGCAGTCTTCGTTGAATACTACCCGCGAACCATGATAGACATTTTCATCGAGGTGCTGCAGGCTGACGGCGGAACGAGGTGCGCCAGCATAACTGCTGCTTCGCTAGCCTTGGCTGATGCGGGCATCCCGATGCGAGACCTGGTCGTGGCATGCGCGGCGGGCAAAGTTGACGACACGATGGTGCTGGACCTGGACGATACTGAGGATAAGCTGGGCGTGGCAGACGTTCCCGTGGCATACATGCCAAGCCTGAACGCTGTCACGTTGCTGCAAATGGATGGAAAGCTTTCGCATGACGAATTCGAGACTGCTGTAAGCCTTGCCCTTGATGGATGTAAAACGATCTATGCAATGCAGAAAGAGGCTTTGAAAAGCAAGTATGCAAACGTTAAGGAGGCTGAAGATTAATGTCAGTCATCACGAAGGTAAAGAAGAAGGAAATCGAGCAGTTCATATCGAAAGACAAACGCACGGACGGCAGAGAACTGAACGACTACCGGGAGATAAGGATCGAACAGGGCCTCATCGAACGCGCCGAAGGATCAGCAAGAGTGCTCCTCGGCAAAACCGACGTGCTTGTCGGCACGAAGATTGCGAGCGGCGAACCATTCCCAGACACACCTAACGATGGTGTCTTGACGGTGAATGCTGAGCTTGCGCCGATCGCTTCGCCATCATTTGAAACAGGTCCGCCGGACGAGAACTCGATTGAGCTTGCCAGAATCGTGGACAGAGGCATAAGAGAGTCCAAGATGATTGACACCGAAAAACTGTGCATTGAACCGGGCAAGAAGGTCTTCGTAGTGTTTGTGGACATCTACGTGCTGAACCACGACGGGAACCTGATTGACGCGGCGGCTTTGGCAGCGGTGAGTGCCTTGATGAACACGAAAATGCCCAACTACGACTACAAGGACGGCGAAGTGAAGATCAAGCCAGGCTACACGCAACTGCCTATCAAGCAACATCCCGTCACGGTGACGTGTGCGAAGTTCAATGATAAGTTGGTTGTTGACCCGTGGCTCGAAGAGGAGCAGGCAATGGACGCAAGAATCTCGATGGCGATTGACGACAACTTTAACATATGCGCTATTCAGAAGGGCGGACAAGGCTACTTTGAACCGAAACAAGTATTAGAAGCGGCGAAAATCGCTAAGGACAAGGCTAAGCAACTGCGCAAACAGCTAGACTGGTGAACGAGCATTGGGACGAACCAAGAAAGTGGGGCCCACCCAAGGGCTGGGCGTCCGCTACGGAACCACGGTGCGGAAACGATATGCTAAGATAGTCACTGAGCTAAGAAAGAGCCACAGGTGCCCAGCGTGCGGCTTTCCGCGCGTTAGAAGGCAAAGCGTGGGCGTGTGGAAATGCCTGAAATGTGGGCACACCTACACGGGCGGAGCCTACACGCCGACGACTAAACTGGCAGTCGTGGCAAAACGAGTGGCCAAAGGCACCCCAGCTGCAGAAGCACTCAAGACATCCGGACCCGAAGCACCAGAAACGCCGAAAGAAACCGACTAAGAGCCCTTCATCCCCAGATTCCTTCCATCCTGTTTTTGTAGATTCACAGTCAATCAAGTAGCCGTGTTGGAGTCTGTTGCTTGCTGCAGGGCGTGAGACGTTGAAGGCAAATGCTAGCGTGCGGTTCAAGCCTCATTCAGGAAAGGAGCTGACCACGGTTTTCGAAGCGTTGTCTCCAGAGACAAAGGCTTTCACCGCAAGGGCCAAGGCCACGCTGGAGAAGAAAGGCAAGCGTCTCGTCCTCAGTGTTGAGGCACGAGACACGGTGGCTTTGCGCTCAGCGTTGAACGCCTACTTGAGATGGATAAACTCGATAGCGAACGTTCTGCAGGTTCTCGAAGTGCCGTAACTCCGCGCCTGCAGGTCGCCAACCCTGCGGGTGGGCGGTTCGTGTGCCTTTTGCGTAGAGGCTTTCAATGGGTGCTCTAAAGCTTAATAGTTGAAGGGCAGAATGGACCTGTGGAGGTCGATGTAGCTTGAGCGCGCGCGGAGTTGTCGATTGAGGAAACGTTGAGGTTGGCATTTGACCTCTACATGAGGAGTTTTGCCTTGTTTCTCGCGTCCGTTTTGGTGGTCTCACTCATCGGAGGAGGGATCAGCATGGTCGTTAGCGATTATTTTGCGAGCGTTCCGACGCTTGACCCTCTTGCGGGAGAGACTGCGCTGACTCAGGTTTGGGATGCGCTCGTGGCCTCGTTGGCTTTCCTTGTCCTGTTGCTTCTGGTCTATTGGGTGTTGGACTCGTTAGTGTTTGGCGTGTGTGTTAAGCTTGCTGCGGATTCGGTTGAAGGCGGCAGGACGGGCCTTGGCGTGGCCTTCGGTTCTACGTCGCGTAAGCTTGTCTCATTGCTCGTGGCAACGTTTGTTGTCGGGATCATTGTGGTGTTTGGGCTGATGCTCTTGCTCGTGCACGGCGTGATCTTTGCCGCGCGCGCTCGGGCTTTTTGACCCTTGGTTGGTACCCCGCGCGTGCTATATCCCCGACTTTCCTTTGTCTGAAGGCGTCGAAGTGCGCCCCGTCTAGCCTGAACACTACAAAGTGGTCATAGATGCGTGGAACGAGGCCTGCAAAGACATGCGCGGCCAAATCCCCATATTGGACGAGATTTTGAAGGAGTTTCAGCAGTTGCCCGTGTTTCAGCCCTCGCTGTGGCAGATAGCGTGGCACGGTGACCAAGTGATAGGCACTGTACTCAACTGGGTTGACGAAAGAGAGAGCGCTGAGCACCATCGCAGGCGTGGCCACTGCGAACTCATCTCAGTCCGCCGGCCGTGGAGAGGAAAAGGCATAGCGCGGCGTTAATTGCGCGAAGTAACATGGTTCTGAAGGAGCAAGGCATGACCGAGGAGGCGCTGGGCGTGGATTCTGAGAGCCCCAGCGGAGCAAGACACCTGTACGAAAAGATAGGGTTCAGAGTCGAGAAGCGAGTGACGTTCTTCAGGAAGCCACTGTAGCGGTCCTGTTAGCTTCGCTCTTTTGCCAGCATCACTGCAGTGTCCAAGGCGACCTCGATGTTTCTCTTGAGCTCCGTCGTCTTCGCCGAGGAAATGCGGTAGTATTCTATTGCTCCTCGGTCTTTCGTTTTGAAGAGGATCAGGTTGGTGGGGTAGAAGTAGTGGCCGAACAGGTCTTTGGCGCGTAGCGATTCCGTGTTGTCGCCTGAAGGTTGCTTCACATGCACGCGAATGAAGACCAGCTTTTTGCCGTGCTTTTCCGTCAGATCGTCGGCTAGCTCGTTCAGTCTTGGTGCTTGCCTCTTGCAGGCGGGGCAGTTGTCTCGGCAGATGGCAATGACGTAAGCTTTTCCCATGTCAGACGCAAGAAGCCGCAAGACAGATTGGCCCTTCTTTTTCGTTTGCTTCTCAAGGTCTGTGAATTCGACTTGGGTGACTGACATATGGTTCCATAAGCCACCAATGGTATTTAAGCAATCCCGAGACTTATTGCGGCTTTTGGGGTGATATGGCGACAGAGGCCGCATGGGGACGGGTCATCGGGCCTGTGATGTGTGGGCATAGTCTAATCAACATAGAACACCTTCTTAGGCTTGGATTGTGCCCTAGCTACGTCGTGATCTTATGGTGAAAGCATGACAGAAAAACGTTGGTTGGTGCTTTGATGCAGGTCAGTAACAGCCGTTCGAGTGATACTGAAGAGAAGCGCCCTTTGAGAAGGCTGTTTCTTCCCTCGCTGGTCGTCTCATATTTCGCCACAAGCCCAATCGGAATCGTGACTGGGCTTTTCCTGCTTAGTATGGCTGGGGATTTTTCTGTCTCCCTTGGAGTCATGGGGCAGATTAACACTCTCTCTTCAGCCGTTTCGGTTGTTTTTGCCTTGCTCATGGGTGTTTTGAGTGTTCGGTTCAAGCACAAGTCTTTGCTGTTGGCGGGTTTGGTGGCGCTAAGCGTTTCGGCTGTAGGCTGTTACCTTGCTTGGGATTTCAACTCGGTGTTTGCGGCGTATGCTCTGAGCGGCGTAGGCATTGCGATTGTTGGTCCGATGTGTATTGCGTTGGTGGGTGAACATCTCGCTTTGTCGAGGAGGGAGGGAGCGGTTGGCCAGATCGTGGCTGGCGGATCGTTGGCTTACCTGGTTGGAGCTCCGATTATGGGCGTGCTGGCAGGCTTCGGAGGCTGGCGCATGCCTCTTCTTGGATTCGTTATACCTTTCTCGCTGGTAAGCCTCCTGCTGGCCTTCGTCGGCGCGCCCTCAAAGCCCTCCGACAATGAAGCTTCACGTGAGGAGCACACTTACGTGGAGGGCCTTCGAGAAATCGTGTCACACGGGTCACCCATCGGCTGCCTAATCGGCAACGTCTTACGCAACGCGGCGTTTGCGGCAGTCCTGTTCTATTCGGCAACCTTCTTCATTGAACGCTTCGCCCTGCCGGAAGGAATTGCCTCGCTCGTGATCTTAGGCGCTGCACTGAGCTACACTCTGGGCAGCATCGCTAGCGGCCTACTTGTGAATAAGTACGGCAGAAAGCCTTCGACAGTCTTGACGGCACTGTTGGCAGGCTTGTTCACGGTATCGTACGCGTTTCTTCCTAACCTTTGGCTTTCCTCCGTGCTGCTTTCTGTGGCGAGCTGGTTCTCAGGCATGGTTGCTTCGTCGGCGAGCAGTCTGACTCTTGAGCAGGTCCCCGGATTCCGTGGCTCGATGATGTCGATTGGTTCGGCGGCTACAAGCCTAGGTTCGGTCGTGGGAGCGTCAGTGGGCGGAGTTGCACTCATCTACTTCGACTATGAGGTTCTAGGAAGCATTCTGGGCGGCATGGGCATAATATCAGCCGTGGTTTTTCAGCTTCTGACAACAGACCCCACACGCAATAAAGACAGCAAGCAAACCTGAGACGGGCAGGCCACAGGTCAGAACAGCAACTTGCTGACAAGAAGCACGACGGACACTAGAACGATGGACTGCGAAACGAGTGTAATCCATTTCGGATTGTGTGTGAAGAGTTCCACTATTTCCTCTGCGAAGTGCCTTTCGTTTGTGTGTTCGTATTGACTGGAGAACGTGTGGAGTTTTCTGAAGTTTCCGAAAACGTAGGCGTCGGCTGCGAATATAGTGAGCAAGAACGCTAGTAGCAGTGGTTGTTTGCCGATGAGCGCGAGCGTGAAGGCTGCGGCCATGAATACTGCGCGCGCGCACTTTCTTTTCCTGGGGGTTGGGTTTATAGGGTGGATGTGCTTAGTTTCGTGCAATAATGGTGTTTGTGTATGAGTGGTGAGTTAGAAGGACTTCCGCCTCAGGTTCAGG
>CAYHAK010000009.1:0-45780 GCA_964354625.1 uncultured Candidatus Bathyarchaeia archaeon | reverse complement strand
TATTGATCAATGCAACGATATTCAACTTCGGAAAAGCCGAAAGCAACTTGACCACGCAGCTATTGGTGGACGGCAATGTTGTCGATTCGGTTTCTACAGATTTTCTTGCAGGCGGCGAGTTAGCAACCGTTACCTGCCCTTGGACCCCGATGGCTGAGGGCGCTTACAACGTCACAGCCTTGGTTCGTCCCGTTCGAGGGGAAAACAGTACGGCAGACAATGCCAAAAGCAAACAAATAATAGTCTCCAACAAGGTCGTTGCACTTCTTCAGAACTATGAACCATGGGCTTACCCAGCCGACGAGCAGGCTCTAGCGCTGTACGGCATACCCTGCGCTATCTTCGACTCAACAACCTTCGGCTCAGCGAACTTGACCAAGTTCCTGAAGGTCGTCATCGCCGCTGACCAAGATCAGGGCTTCTACCATGCCTTGTACGACTATCGCTGGTGGTTCGATGACTATGTTTGGAACGGTGGCACGCTTGAGATTCATGCGGCTGATGGTGGCTATAATCAGGGATACGCGCCAGGCTATCTCCCAGGCGGGCTTATGTGGAGACATCGTGCCTTCGAAAACGTCACCATAACCGACAGAACTCATCCCATCGTGAATTCGCCAAACCGAATTGCAGATGATGAACTTGGCTTCTGGGGGCTTTCTGCACATGGCTACTTCACAAACTACCCGTCTGACTCTCAAGTCATAGTCATTGACCCTCACCTTGGCAGAGTCCTGCAGCTCGTGTTCAACTATGGCTCTGGCCGCATAATCGCCTCAGGGCTGACGCTTGAATGGGCATATAGACAGCAGTATAGCCGGATTTTGGAGAATACTCTGCTCTACACTGTTCCAGACTATCCCACGATAAACCACGATGTGTCAATAGTCAGCGTTTCGCCTTCCCAGACTTCTATGTATGCAGGAGCCACGATTGACATTACGGTGGTTACGAGAAACGAGGGAAATGCCACAGAAACGTTCAGGGTAACTGCCCACTATGACAATGCGACCATAGGAACGCGAAACGTCGTTGACTTGGCTCCGGGTAGGGAGGCGGTGATGGTTTTTGGGTGGAACACTTCAGGCTTAGCGCCGCGAACACGCTATGAGGTATGGGCCGAGGCCAGTGTAATCCTTAACGAGGCCAACACTACTAACAACATCTATGCAGACGGGGAAGTGAAAATGAGAATGCTGGGCGATATCAACGACGACGACAGGGTCGATATCTACGACGTGGTTTTGGCCGTGCAGGCGTATGGCTCAAAACTTGGAGACCCAGAATGGAATCCTTATGTTGACTTGGCGCCTCGATGGGGGATAATAGAGATCTACGATATTGTCACGCTTGTATATCATTATGGTTCATGATCTGGTTAGTAGCGCGTGGTCTGTTCGTGGGGTGATTTGAGGTAAGTTATGACTTCTATTGGGCAGTCGCTTGAGGGCTTCAGTTTTCTCTTCCACTCTTCACCCACGGCGATGAGCGAGAAAATGCCCGAGATTTCCGCCTTGGCCTTGCGAACCATGTTGACCAGCGCTGCTTGAGTCTCGCCGGTCTTAATCATGTCGTCCACAATCAAGACGCTGTCTCTTTTCTTGACAGATTCTTTCGGAATGTAAAGCGTCATGGTTACGCCGGAGTCTCTGAGCGCGTAGGTCTCTTCCAGAAATGCCTTGACACCGACTTCTTTGTTTCTTTTGGCAACCACGAGGTTGACGCCTAGGGCGTTGGCAACCATGGTGGCAAGCGGGATGCCATCAACTGCGGCGGACAGCACTATTGTCACTCGTTTTCCAGCGAAGTTTGCCAGTGCGCTGTTGGCTGCCTGTTGAAGGATGTTGAAGTCGCCCACGATGTCGGTGTTGTCAAAGTAGCCTTCCTCATCAAACTTGATTCTGCTCCGCAATTCTGTCTCCAGACCCACCAGCTTGGTCAGGACTTTCCAGAGCTGCTTCGCCCTGGCCGTGTTGGGCAGGACGTGTCCTTTCGCGTATCTGCTCAGAACTGTCACGGGCAAGCCTGTCTTGGAGGCCAGCTCGCGGTACGTGATGTTCCTCTTGTACTTCGCAGTTCTAAGCAGTTCAATAGTCATCAATCGAAGCTTTAAATCGTCTGCGTGCGTGCTCATTCCAATCCCTTAGACACCGACTAGTCAAATGTCGAAGCATTTACCCTTTATTATTGAGTTGGTAATTTATAATTTCCGCTTGCGGAGCTGGCAAGCGTGGCGGGTCCGCTGGGATTTGAACCCAGGACTTTCAGCTTTCGTCGGCTCCCAGCCTTAGAAGGCTGACGCGCTTTATGGCCTGTTGTGTGTCCATGCTGCGCCACGGACCCTGTTGCGTTCTCTTTCTAAGGGAAGTCGAATATAGTCTTATCTGCTAAATCAGAGGCTTTCAGGAGTGTCTGAGGAGAGAAGCCTGCTCTAGAATTATATACCTTAAGCTTTTTAACCCGAGGCTATACATTAGTTATTTGGGGGAGGCCGGATGTCAGAAGGCCAAGTAAACGGGGTTCCGATTCCTCTAGTGAACTACGTGCACCTGATACGTAACCGTAGGTCACCTTATTATGACATAGTCACATTCTTGCTCAAGGACATGGAGAACCACTATCAAAGAACCGGTCAAAGCTCAGAGACCGTTTACACCATCAATCCGCGGATTCTCCAAGAGGAAATTGAGAGAGTAGTCAACGATGACAAACTGACAACCGTCAACGTGTGCCGCACCATTCTAGCGTTGCTGTACGGGAGCAAGCTCTCAGAAGAGAGGGACTTCTTCGTCACAACGACGAGTAGTGGACGAAGAAACTACCACATCAGGGTCAACACGAAGACGTTGGGCTCAATGAATGGAATGCTGTGAGCCCTGGCTACTCGATGTAGATTGCTGGTTTTAGCGGTGCAGACAGCGTGGCTCTCCTTCGGGGGTCACACTTTTCCTTTTCTTCCTCATCATAGACCACAACTTGGGCCTTGAACCGTTCGGTCAGGAAGCCCTCTGCGAATTTCAATGTATCTTTCTCGTCTAGCGTTTTCATCTGCAGTGCCTTTTCCCTTTGTTGCTGAGGCATTCGGCTGGCTTCTTTCAGTGTTTTTGCGGCGAATTTCGCGACCTCTGCCAAGTTATCCTTCATGTCGTCGTCTTTGGCGAGTTCCTCTATGATTTCGTTCATTCTTGCTTCTCCGTGTTTTGTCATGTCGAGTATTTTTAGGTAGGCTTTCCATTTCCAAGGGCTGGCCACGTAGTAGCATATTTTGCGCGGGGTGACCTTCGTGGCCTTCAGCACGTTCATTGTGTCCTCGATGACGTCTCTGATCAGTTCTTCCCTTTCCTCGGCTTGAGCGTCCTTGAGCCTCTCGTTCGCTTCGGGCCATTCTGCGGTTGATATGAAGCCTTTCTCTCCTGTCTCGCTCCAGAGCTCTTCGCACAGATGTGGCGCGAACGGGGCAAGCAGCTTCAGCCACGTTTCGATTGCTTCTTTCAGGATCCTAGCGTCTGTTTTTCCTTTTCTGTTGGCATACCAGCGGAAGTCGTTCCAGGTTTCGAACAGTGCGGTGGCTAAGGCGGTTCTGGTCCTCATCTCTTCGAGGCTTTCCGTGACTTCGCGTATGCGGGTCTGCAGTGTGCTCATGAGCCACTTTTCCATGTGGCCGCTTTCGTCGGACGTGGCGTTTTCGATGGTGTTCTTGGCGAACGTGTAGAAGGATTCGAGTTTGCCCTGCATTTCCTTGGCGTTTTCGCCCCGCCAGTCCGGGTCGTCCATGCCTTCTGCGGCCATCAATAGCACACATCGGGTGCTGTCTGCTCCGTACTGTTCTATTGCATTTTTCATGGTGACGAAGTTGCCTTTGGATTTGTGCATTTGTTTGCCTTCGCTCATGAGCATGCCGTTTACGCCAATGGCTTTTGGCCAGTGTCTGGGTGGGAACAGGGCTGTATGGTGGAATATGAAGAAGGTTAGGTGGTTTGGCACCAGCTCTTTCGCCGAAACACGCAGGTCTACGGGGTACCAGTACTCGAATTCGTCGTGCATGTCCTTCAGCACATGCGCCTTGATTCTTGACTGTTTCGACACTTCGTTCAGGTCGCCTTTTTCGTGGAAGATGTAGTCGAACACTTCTTTGGTGAGTGCTTCGGATTTGATGTTGTGTTGCTTGATGTGTTTGTTGATGGTGTAGAAGGCCATGTATATGGTGGAGTCACTGAGGGTTTCGACGATCCAGCCTTTTCCCCATGGCAGTGGCGTGCCGAAGCCTGTCCTTCGCGCGCAAGCCCATTCCTTCAGCCAGTCAATGACCGTCAGGAACCACTGCGCAGCCGTATCTGGGTAGATTGTCATGTTGCTTAACGCTCCTTTGGTTTTGGCCTTCCATTCCAGGTCTGAGTAGTTCAGGAACCACTGGTCCTGTAGCACTTTGACCATGCATCTTGTCATGCACCTGCATACAACCTGTTGTGGCAGGTCAAACATCGAGTCTGCTAAACCTCGTGTTTTCAGGTCGCGTGTCAGCGTGTATTTGACGTCTCGGACTTTTTTGCCTGCGTATTCGCGGCAGTTTTCGTTCAGTGTTCCGCTGTGAAATTCCTTCTTGTAGAGCAGGTTTGTGGCTTCGTCGGCTTTGGGGTCGTCTTGGTTTTTTACGCCTAGTTGTTTGACGATTTCGATGGCGGGGTATTCTCCGTAGCCTTCAACTTTGATGAGGGAGATAGGTTTTGTGTTTTTGACAGCATCTGGGTCGATGTTGAATTCTTTGAGTATTTCGGGTTTTTCTTGGAGATCCTTGAGTGCGAGCCAATCATAGGGCGCGTGTGCTGGTACGCTGTACACGACGCCAGTGGCTTTTTCCACGTCTACGAACCATCCTGGCAGTATGAGCAGCTTGCCTTTGGTGGCTGGGTTTTCGAACGTTTTGCCTATCAGCGTTCGACCTTTGAGGGGTCCGTTTACTTTGACTGTTCGACCTTGTTCTTTCAGCTTTTCTGCGGCTTGTTCGCTTATGATCCATCTCTGGCCGTCTACGTGGGCTTCGACGTAGGTGGCGTCTGGGTTTAGCCAGATGTTGGTTACGCCGAAGATGGTTTCAGGCCTGAATGTGGCTGCAGGCAGAAACGTGTCCTCGTCGAGCTTGAACTTGATGAGCGTATACTCTTCGGGCATTATGCCTTCGCCCACTTGCCTGTCGTGGTCTCCTGTGGGGCTTTGGCATTTTGGGCACCACACGACCGGGTGTGTGCCTTTCGAAACGTAGCCCATAGCGCGCAAGCTTTCGTACTGCCAACTGATGAACCGCTGGTACGTAGGCATTACAGTGTTGAATTCGCGTCGCCAGTCCACGGAGAAACCCATCTTCTTCGCCGCTATGCGGCCTTCGTCCGTGTAGTAAGTAGCCATGTAAACGGGGTCAACGAACCGTTTCAGCTCCTCTTCGGGAACACCGTCGACTTCTCTGAGTACACGTATCCATTCTTGGTCGCCTTTGGCTACGCGGTTGCTTGCGCCTACGAGTGGCTGTCCAGTCCAGTGCCAAGCCCATGGGAAGAGCACGTCGTGGCCTTGCATGCGTTTGAAGCGCACGTAGGCGTCCACGCGCGACGCTGTAAAAGCATGGCCAGCGTGAAGTGGGCCATTCATGTACGCATACGGGAACGTGACGAAGAATTTGCGTCTAGCCCTGTCGGGGTTTGCCTCGAAAATCTTGGCGTCTTCCCACTTTTTCTGCCACTTTTGCTCTACTTGTTTCGAAAAGTTCATGAAACTGGTTTGATGGGTCTGTGGAATATTAAAGGTTTTGTTCTTACGAACAGAGAACGCTATCCCTCATACACAGCACCACAAGACAGAGAAAGCACACAAGAATTAAACCTTTGCTGCCCGCGCGCGCTCGACTACGCTGAAATCCAATGCTCTAGACGATTCCCGCATGTGGGAAGAGACTCTACCTCAAGCAGCACAACCGAACCACTTATCCGACTGCATAGATCCCCGAAAAAGCACAGAAGCTCGCGGAAAAGAGCTTTGACTTCACATGCGGCCCGACGGTGCGAAAGCTCAGAATCATAAAACGATTGCCTCTGAATCAGCAAGTGTATCCTCACGCATACTCCGCGGTAGACTACGCATGGTTTGCATAAACTATAAATATCCACGAAAAACATCTATGTCCACAAAGGTGACGCGTGTTGGCAGAGAAGGTAGCGACTGGAATTCGAGGATTGGACGAGCTTATAGGCGGCGGAATTCCAAAAGGAAGAGTAATACTTGTAATTGGAGGACCAGGCACTGGAAAGACCATTTTTGCAGCCCAATTCCTGTACAAAGGAATCAAGGACCACAACGAAAACGGAATCCTAGTCAGTCTGGACGAAGGAAAGAACCACTTCTATAGTGAGATGGAGCAATTCGGATGGGATTTCTCTAAGGCGGAAGGAGACAGAAAGTTCGCCTTCATCGACGCCACCAGAATATCCCGAGTGGCTATGCTGAAGGAAAAACTGTACAAGGAAGAAACAAGTAGCCTACAAGGAAAGCAGCTTCCAATCGAAAAGCTCATCGAGCAACTGCAGGCCAAGATTCAACAGGTCAAAGCGGGAAGAGTCGTGGTCGACACACTTGCCGCCCTCTTCTACCGGTTTCCAGATCCAGTCGAACGGAGAACCGCAGTGGTAGAATTGATTGAATCACTGTCCGACCTCCCAGTTACGAGCATCATAATTACCGAATTGGGCCACCTAGGCCTTGAAAGGAGCGCAGTCGAGGAAGAATACCTAGTCCACGGAGTAGTAATGATGCAGACTCTATTCTCAGGTGGAACCACAACAAGAGCCATCCAAGTTGAAAAAATGAGGGGCGCCAAAGTCAACCCGAACCTCGTGCCATACTCGATAGATAAGAACGGAATAGAGATCTACCCGAACATGCCGCTGTTTGGCGAAAAATAGACTCGATCGATCGACTAAAGAGCAGAAAGGCACACACAATGCAAGCTAATAGTTGTGATATGTCCATCTCTTGGACGTACCCATAGTGGTGAGCCTATCTTTGTTAAGAAGCAAGTCGTCGCCTATGTAGTTCTGCCCATACATCTTCTTTATTCGCAGGAACTTTCTCGATTCCTCTTCGTGGACCTCTATTTCGCCATCAAACAAATCAACAACTGCCTGGGATTCCTCAAGAGTATGCATATGCGGATTCATTATTGCCAAAGTCGTGAATCCTCTCAATTTCAGTTCGGTAGTCACACCAACTAGCCATCTTCTCGTCTGAGCCGCGTGATGTTGCAGTAGGATGTCTGATATGATGTCGATACAGATTCTTCTAGGCTTGTCGTTAAAGGCCTCTAGTTTGCGCAGGGTTGAGAACAAAGGAATGCTGATATCGGTCAGGTTCTCCACTCCTCTGAGCTTAACGACGTTTGGAAGCGATTTGATCGCGACTTCTGCTTGCGGGTTGCACACGAAAAGATGGAAGTTCGGAAACTCCTCGGCGAGTCTCTCCCATCTGCTCGCTTCCACGGCAATAAGAAGTGTGATTCCTCCTTCTCTGACACCCTTCTCAAGAAACCGGTTCATGATGAGCATCGTTTCATCACAAGAGACTGAGGTAAGCACAACGGCATATTTCTCAGGTATCCCACCAAAAAGCATATTGTCAAGGTCTTTGTATCCGATGCTCACACGACCAGGTAGATTAACCTCTCTTACATTCAAAATTCCAGATTTAAGATCCATGATTTTCTGAGACCCTGCACCATCAATGTACACAATCCTCGGCGCAATCGCATAAGTGCCCTTTTCCAGGGCTCTCATCGTGAATCTGAGTTTCTCAGTCTTTGAAGGCTCCAACACCTTTCCGTTCAAGTCAACATAAGATCCTTCTACGTCGCACTTGCTTGGGCCATTCGTCAATTCCAGTCCACAACAAGGAATGATTTCCTCAATTCCATCCAGCACAGCGGGAGCACGACCAAGGTTTGCAATTTCGATTTCAAAGAGGAAGCTCTCTCCTGCTGCAACGTCCTGTTTCTCAATGGTGACCTTTCCTTGCAGGAGTGCGTTCGTTTTTTGCGGTGCCTGTTCCTTTGCATATACCTTATTACCTATTAACATCATATCCTCAAGTACGGCCAGCTTCTTGAGAAGTAACTCTAGTTTTTCACCCGGACTCTTGGAATTGCGGCTTTCCTGAGTCACTGCTCATCACCATATGCGCGCGGAGTATTTACAGCAAGCACGAAATTCTCTGTGGAGCTCTACAGAGTCAGTTTGCCTCGTTCGATAATCGCCTTACCGTCAAGCTTCACCGTAGGTTTCGCAACAGTCGCAGCGAGACCATAATCGCTATCGTTGGTTCCTCCGAGCTCTTTGTTGAAGCCTATTCCGACGGTCGCTGTTCCAAGAACAATCGCGTTGTTGAGAAATCCAAGGCTTGCTCTTGGATTCAGCCCTATGGTTAACCATCCGATCTTATCTTTGTCTCCGATCCCTTTTTCCCACATGTTCCTTAAGACGCCTATGTTCTTGTCTCCCTCAAATGACGCCACTCTTCCTTTCTCGAAACCCAAAGCTATTCTCTTCACTAATACTCCAGCCTGTGCGAGAGGAATACTGGACGAAAGAACACCATTCGCACTGGTTTCAGTAGGAGCCACAGAAACATAACCACCGGGCAAACTCGCGTATATCGCTCCCATCTCAATGTCTGCATCATCGATCATGCCATCATAGATGTGGGCTTTTCTACCTTCCAAAACAAAACTCAGATCAGTTCCATCAGGATCTGAAATTCTCACTTCTGTCGAGTTCTCCAAGGCGTTTGCCACCTTTCTTCCGAGTTCCTGCATTTCTTCATATTCCACATCAATGGCTTCTTCGACGTTCTTCTTCCACGCTTGATAATCAAAACCGTAAGTTCTGGCCCGCTGAGTTGTAACATACCCTAGGTTTATCTCGGCCATGCGAACCCTCCTTTCATGAAGTTTTTCATAGGTTGACCGGTCTGCTCTCGCCAATGCCATCCATCTTTCCGCTGGTACTTCTTTCAATCTATCAGGGTTTTCTGGGCCAGATATGAAAATGCTCGCAGTCGCAATTCCCGCCAAGGCAAGATCGAATGGGTCAGGAGTTTCCAAGTAATCTATTGGATGATTGAGTACTGCACCATACCACATTTCATCAGTCGTGAATTCTGCATGGACATGCGCTCCGGCCTTCTCGCACTCGACTGCAAATGCCTCAGCTAGATCAAGCATGTGTCGCCATGCTAGAATAGTCACCTTGTCATCCTTGCCAATTCTGAGGCATTTTTTGACTACTCTTTCAACAAACGAAGGAACTATCATATTCTCCCTCTTTTCGCGCAACATACACTTTGTAGCGGTTCCTTATTACAGTTACCGCGCGTGCTATGGTAATGCCAAAAAACGCCCGAGATAGCGCGCGCCAGTTGTGTCAGAATCAGGAGCTGGAGTCATTCCTAACCAAGCCAAAACCAAAGAGAGGAAGCACGACTGGCTGGGAGCCATAGATCACTGCACGAAGGCTGAGTCTGCAGTCTCTCCAAGAAGCCTCCTTGAAGTGGCCAATGTGTTTGAGAAGACGGCTATGCTTCTTATCGCGCGACAATGCAGGCTGAGAGCAATGAAGAGTCTAGAACCAGATGCAGCAGAGCAATCGAGAATTACGAGAGCGCACGCTCCTCGGCAGACGAACTTTGTCCACGGAATCCGGTCTTTAGGGTTCGAGCTGCTTTCTGAGAGTTACAATAGCCTTCTTGATCGCATCCGAAAGCTTGTCAACCTGTGTTCCTCCACCTTGGGCGAAAGCAGGCTTTCCTCCGCCTCCACCCCCAACCGTCGCGGCAGCCTCTCTTACCATGCTGCCTGAGTTGACTCCTTTATCAAGCGCCATCTTGCCTGCCATGACCATGATTCTCGCGTTCTTTCCGTCTGACCCGTAGAATAGCGTAACTATGGCTTCGTCCCGTCTGATCATTTCGCTTGCAGTCTGCACCATTCGATCAACACTAATCTCTTCCTTGAAGTCGCGCTTGACTAGCTTGATTCCGTGAATCTCCTCGGTTTCTTCAGCAATTTTGGGTCCAAGGCCTGTGCTTTCACGTTCAGCCAGTTCCTTGACGAGCTTGCGCCGCTGCACGTTGGCCTCTTTTAGTTCCTTCGTGAGCCGATCCACAGTCTTGTCAAGCTTCTCCAGCGGCGCACTCAACATCTCAGCCACCTTCATAAGTAGCTCCTCGTTCTTCTGCACAGCCTTCACCGCCGGGATGCCTATCGAGTACGTGAGCCTCTCCACGCCGTCCTGCACCCGCTCCGTGTGAGTCACCTTGATGAACCCTATTTCGCGCGTGCTTTTCAGGTGTGTACCCGCGCAAGCCTCAACGTCCCAGTCGCCCACCTTGACCACGCGAATCTCCTTGCCCGGAATCGCGCCACCCTGGTAGAGCCTGAACCCGTAGCGGCTCTCCGCCTCGTTCCGCGGCAGCCAAGCCGTCTCAACCTCGATGCCGCGCAACACCGCCTCGTTGGCCAACTGCTCGATCCGGTGCATCTCCTCAAGCGTCAACCGCCTGTAATGCGAGATGTCCAGCCTGCTACTCTCGACGCCCTTCTCCGTGCCATACTGCCACACATGCAGGCCCAGCACGCGTCTGGCCGCACCGCCGATCACATGCGTGGCCGTGTGGTTCTTCATGAGGCCGTACCGCTTCTCCCAGTCGATGCTGCCTTTGACCTTGCTGCCTGCCTTCGGAACCGCGCCCTTCAACTTGTGCAGGATGACCCGGCCGACCTTCTGAACGTCCACAACCTTCGCTTTGTTGCTGCCGAAGGCTAGATGACCTCCGTCTGCAGGCTGCCCTCCGCCCTCAGGAAAGAAGCACGTGCGATCAAGCACAACGCAGTCCTCGCCCACTGCTTTGAGGGTTTTTGCTTCGAACTCGCGCATGTACTGGTCCTCGTAGTAGAGCATCTCGGTCGGCGGCAGGCCTTCGACCGCCTTTTCCAGCCACGCCTCGTGCTTGGCCTCTTCTTCCTCCACGGGCTTCGAAAGCTGCATGTGCCGCTGAGCAATCAACGCGTAGAAATTGTCAGGCACCTCAACGCGTAGGTCCTCCTTCTCAGTCGCCTGCCTCACGATCTCAGGCGGAAGCCCATGCGAATCATAGAGCTCAATCAGCGTTTCAATCGGAATTTCGCTCTTCTTCTTCGCCTTAAGTCCAGCGGATATGCGTTTGACCATGCCCTCGCCACGAGCGATAGTCTCCTCGAACTTGGTCTCCTCGCTCTTGAGCATGTCCATGATCTCGTTCTGCATTTCCTTCAGCTGCGGAAAGTCGCGTGACCAGTGGGCGATCTGCATGTCCATGATGTCGTACAGCTTGTCTTGGATGCCAAGCATTTTGAGCAGTCGGTAGACTCTGCGGAAGATGAGCCTCGCGAGGTAGCCTTCCTGAATGTTCGAAGGCACCACACCTTCAGAGAGGATGAAGCCAAGGCACTTCGTGTGATCAGCAACCGCAAACGCGTTCTCGATAGGCATCAGAAAACGGTCCAGCTCCGCCACGCTTACGCCTGCAAGCTCCGCCTCGCGCTTCCTAGTCTCAAGCCTGCTGGCCGTCTTGTCCAGACTAACGAGACCCGAAACCCGCGCGATCTTCGTCAGCAACTTACCGTCGATCTTGGTGAGTCCCACCATTTTGAATATCTCATCCAGCAGGTCGCCATATATTGCGTGGAAGCCGCTGGGCACGCCCTGACTGAGCCACGCGTACCGATCAATACCGTAACCTGTGTCCACCGTGCGAATCGGCAGCTTCACAAACTGCTCGTTGACGACTTTGAACTGCATGAACACGAGCGTGGCCACCTCCAAACCTCGGATGATGCACTCCACATCAGGCCCCGCGTTCCCGCCGCCAACCCACACGCCCTCCTTATAGATGATCTCCTCGCCCTTCACGCCCAAGTCGCGAGTAACCCAGTCATGATGATACCGCACCGTCTGGTCTTTCCAGTAAACCTCCTTGTCAGGATAATTGAACGCATGCGCGCCGCCCATCTCGAAAATCGTCAAGTGCCTCCCAAACGTAGGTCCCGTGTTCGCAATGTCCACCATGCGAATGCAGGGCTGGGCGATCACAAGCGGGTTCGCAGGCGGAGGCGCAATGCCCTCCGTCACGTAGGGCTGAAAATCGATAATACTCGCATGCGTAAGGTAGATGTCGTCCCGCCACCGTGCCACAACCGGATAAGGCTTGATCCTCGCATGACCATGTTTCTCGAAGAACGACAGAAACGCCTCACGCATCTGGGGCAAAGAGTAGCTCCTCTTCGTAGGCGAGTCACCTATGAACGTGTAGTCCGCACAACCAGACGACGAAGCCTCGCCGCATGTCTCCTGATCAGCGTTCTGCGTCCAAAAATACTCCCCACACCTAGGACACAGCTTTCTAACATAGCCTATCTCCTTGAAGAATGGAAGAGTGTACTCTTCAGCAGGAAACTTCTCCAACCCTGACCCTCCAACAGCAATGCGATATGGCTTTTCAGAGGATAAACGAGGCCCACGAATTTAAGCTATTTCACGAACAACTACGTACAGTTCTTCCGTGCGGCAAGTTTATTATTCCATCGACGGATTAGCGTGCGCTATCTCGACGCTATTCTAGCAGTAAATGATCTGGGTTCGTACGGCGCGGGAACCGCAACCCTAGAGTTCATTCTTATCGCAAATGAACACACCGAAAACCTGGCCCTGACGATCGATTTCTCTCTGCATTACGCAAAACCCCTGCCATTGACATCACTCGAAGGTCACACATTTCTCGAAGTACCGATTCCAGCATAGAAACACACGCAATCTAGCTGTGCTATCGACTAGCCGAGTTTGAAGCCCAGCAGGAAGCCAACGGCGAATGTGCCAGCGAAGGGCAGGAGCGATATTATGCCTACCAGCCACGAGAACCCCGAGTTTGCGAGGCCAAGCGCCTTGCCTACGGCGTTCCAAAGCGCGCCGTAATTAATGTTGATTATGCCCTGCGTGCCCAGATAGATCAGTGCGATCAGGAATAGTCCTATAACGACGGCCACGAGCTTGCTGAGCTTCTTAACAGCGTAGCCAACGATGAAACCGCCCACAGCGCCTATGCCCACCTGAAAACCCAGCTGCGGAAAAATCTCACTCATAATGCCTCGCCCAGATAAGCTATTCACGCGAGTTCATTTAAATGCGTTTTGCACTAATAGCATGAGAGCATAGTGCGCTGCGGAGGTGAACGACCACGGACCTGCTGGACATATACATACTCAACCTTGGACTCACACTCGGCATGTTCGTCGTGCTCATTTTCCGGGCGTGGCTTGAACTCAAGAACTATAAGCTACTCTGGAAAGAGCTAGAATGGAAGCAGACCTACAAGAACATGGGACGAATACTCAAAGCCGAGAAAGACCTGTTCTCAAGAGTAGAAGGCGGCGACGAGCTCTACCACCTGCTATGCGAAATGTTCAAAGCCGAACCAGAATAGCCGCTAAGGAAAATGCCAACCCTCAACCATGCCCCCGAACGAGCCACGGCGCTTCTCCAACCCATAGCGCCTCAAAGACTTAGTCAAATGCCGCTGCGACCGAGTAGACGTGAAGTGAAGCCCCTTTTTGAGGTCGCGCTCGATGTTGACTGCGGTCTTCGCGAGGCTTGGGTGCTTTGAGCCGCACTTCTCACATCTGAAACCCTGACCTTTTCCCATAGACTTGAGTCTCTTGCCACATTCCAGGCAAACAGGGTTCTGATAAGTCAGTTTCGGCGCAAGCTTGATCACTCGCATCTTCTCAAGATTGACCGTCAACGGTCTGCCTCCTGCTGGAGCGCGCACAGCACCATAAACCTCCACAGCATCCCCGACCATAAGCCTCATGGCAACCTTCCGAAGCACGCCCGTTGGCTCATACGCCGCACAATCAACTTGCCTGCTCTCGTCCTTTATTGGGAAGATGACGTGCCTCCCCCGAATTATTGTTGGATTTGTGGATACGGTGCCTCTCGCAATGATTGAGCTAAACGGTTCAGCTTGACTGAGGCCAGCGATTCGGCTCAGATGCGCATCCGTTCCTTGGTTCGTCCGGAAAACGACCCATCTCTCCACCGGCTCAAGAGGCTTGACAATTTCGAAAGCCTTCTTAACGGCTTCAGCCGTTTCGCCCCTGATGCCGAACAGAATCGGGTCAGGCCCCCTCGGCGTGATTATCACTCTGCCCTTTTCCTCGTCCACGTTGTTGAACGTGTAGGGCGCAGTGGCCTCGTCCATCTCAAAAATCGAGGCCTCATCAACCTTTCGCTTTGTTCCACAGTTGGCAGGAACACGGTACGCGAGAACCTCATAAGTGTGGTCTCTGTCAAGAGTTTCGCCGATTGCTGCTAGGCTGCCGATCATGCCTCTGCCCTTCTTGTAGCCAACCGCCTCAGCGCCGAACTTTCTCAATATCCTCAAAGCATCTTCGAGAGTCACCACGCTCGTTATCGCCTTCCTCGCAAAGGCCCTAACGTCTCTGGGAACCTTCGCCCTCGGAAAGAACACTATGCCAGGATCAGTGCCCTTCCATTCGAAATCAGAGTGCTCTTCAACCGTGTTGACCACGGCCTCTTTGATCTTTCCTTCCGTGCTTTCGTTGTATTCTATTCTGAGGCAGAGGGCACCGTTTCCACGGGTCTTCCATGGCACGTTTGGGTTGAGCCTGATCAAATTCGGGTAATCAACGAAGGCGACGCCAAGCTTTTCCAGTTTCTCCGCAAGCAGGGCCGCAACGTAAGTCGTGCATCCCCGCCTCGTTGAGTCTGTGTCGTCGAATCCGATGTGCATTGTTTTCCTATTCATGTGGCCGCCTGCTTCTCGCTGGTCTGAAGGGTAGGGTTAGGACCGGAATGCTAAAAAGGTGTTTGCTGGCCTCACGAATAAAAAAGAGGGGTGGTCTGCTACTTGTTTTCTTCGACCACTATCATTGTTAGCGTTGATCGGACTTTGTCAAGTCTGCGCACGCGCCACGTCACCATTTCTTTGAGCCTGTCCATCGTGTTAGCCTTGACTCTTGCGATAATGTCGTAGACTCCGTAGACGGCGTAGGCTTCCTCGACGCCCTCAACCTTCTTCAGGTCCTTCAGGACGTCAGCCTCTGAACCTATCTCAGTGTTTATCAAAACGAAAGCTGTAGGCATACAAATTACCTCAACTTAATCTTAGCCGTTGTGTGTTAAAAATTTTGCTACACTTAACGACTAATCTGACATGATAACTCCACGCAAGCCTACCCGACTCCAGAAACCTACATGGATACGCTTATCTCCTATTCTAACGAACTAGCCTAAGAGGATTCTGACATGCCACAAGAGGACTTCATCACGAGCCGTGAAATGCGCGCCCTCGAAGTGAATGCGGAGTATTTCGGCGTTCCGCGGCTGCTGCTTATGGAGAACGCAGGACACGCCGTGGCCTCGGAAGTGGCTTCAAGATTCAAACCAACAAAATCAGTAGCCATCTTCTGTGGCCTAGGAGGAAACGGAGGCGACGGCTTCGTGGCAGCACGACACCTGCTCTCGTCAGGTTTCAAAGTCACAGTCATAATCGCAGGCAAAGCAGAAGACATCGCTGATAGTTCAGCACGGGCAAGCTGGTCAGCCCTCCAATTCCTTAGAGACACTATCACGGTTCACGAGGCGTACGACAGCAGCCTCATACCAGAAACCGCCGCCGACATAATCATAGACGCACTACTCGGCACAGGAACCAAAGGAATGTTGCGTCCGCCGATCTTGCAGCTCGTCAAGCATATCAACGGCATCAAAGCCTACCGTGTCGCTGTTGACATGCCTACGGGAATCGACTCGGACACAGGCCAAGTCCTCGAAGAAGCAGTCAAAGCAGACCTCACAATCACCTTTCATAAAACAAAGAAAGGCCTTGAAAAGGCAAAGAAGCACGTAGGCAGCCTAGTAGTCAAAGACATTGGTCTGCCGGAGGAATTCGGGAAGTCTGCAGGACCTGGAGACGTCCTAGCGGTCACTCGTCCTAGACCTTCAGGGTCACACAAAGGAGATTTCGGACGACTACTGGTAATCGGCGGAAGCGAAACCTACTCAGGCGCTCCTGCACTGGTGGCGCTGGCTGCCTTGCGCACTGGAGTGGACCTCGTCTATGTTGCCGCGCCTGAGAAGACCGCGCAAGCGCTTTCTTCAATGTCGCCGGATTTGATAACCGTGAAGCTGGAAGGAGCCCACCTGAACGAGGACAACCTATCTGACCTCAGAATCTTCATCGAACGCGTTGACGCCGTGGCCTTCGGACCCGGTCTCGGCCTACATTCTGAAACCAAGAAGGCCGTCAAAGAAGTCGTCAACGCCGTGGAGGCCGCTGGCAAGCCGTTGCTCTTGGACGCTGATGCATTGAAGGCCTTCGCAGACTTCAAGAGGAAACTCAAAGCGCCCATGGTACTGACCCCGCACGCGGGCGAGTACGCCGTCCTTACTGGCAGGAAGCTCCCAGAAGACCTGCAGAGCAAGGCTTCCGAGGTGCAGAAGACAGCCACAAGGCTCGGCGCAGTGATTCTGCTGAAAGGCGCGGCGGACGTGGTTTCTGATGGCAAGCGTGTCAAGCTTAACTATACAGGTAATCCGGGCATGACGGTAGGGGGGACGGGAGACGTGCTTTCAGGCATCGTTGCCGCTTTTCTGGCGCAACATGCCGACCCGTTTGAGGCAGCCGTGGCAGGCGCTTTCGTCAATGGCGCCGCTGGCGACTTTGTCTTCGAGGAAACAGGACCGCACATGGTTGCCACCGACCTCATCACATGGATTCCGCAAGTCCTCAACGATCCCATGAGCCACCTGAAGGTGCGAAAAACAAGTGCCAAACCAAATTAGAATCACCGTCTACCACGCAAGACAATGCGACCCACGAAAATGCTCAGCACTAAAACTCGAACGCCACGGCCTCGTCCGCACGGTCTCACAGTTGCGTTTTCTACCGAAACAGGCCATCGTGCTTAACCCGTTTGCTGAGAGGGCTTTTTCGCCTGAAGACAGGGGGCGCATGGAGGCCTTCGGGATGGCTGCCTTGGACTGCAGCTGGGAACATGCCGAAAGAATCCTGCGAGACCGTGTTAGGGGAACGTCGCGGTGTCTGCCCTTCCTGATTGCCGGCAACCCCGTCAACTTCGCCAAACCGGGCAAGCTCTCCACCGTCGAGGCCTTAGCGGCGGCCTTGTACATCGCAGGCTTCAAAGACCACGCCCAACAGCTACTGTCAATCTTCGCGTGGGGGCACACCTTCATCGAAATCAACCTCGAACGCCTAGAAAGCTACGCTACGGCGAAGAACAGTACAGAAACAGTAGAATTGCAGAAATGCTTTATGGAAACCCCGAGACAAGGTGAAGGCTGAGGCTTGGCTGAAATGAACAGAAGACTGAAGGTAGCCGTAGCTGCCATAGTAATCCTTCTAGTCGTCTTAGGCACTGTGCTAGTCTACACTAGACAGAGCATTCATATGCCAAGTGAGGTCAGCAATGTAGACACGGGCCTGAGCTACGCCACGATCCAAGAAGCCATAAATGCGCCTGAGACCAGAAACGGCGACACGCTGTAGTGAATCCAGGCGTGTATCGCGGGAGCGTCGAGGTCAACAAGACGCTCACAATTCGGGGCAAGAACAAGGACACAACCATTGTGGAGAAGGGGGCGCAACCGGAAGTATTCTGGATAAAGGCGAGTGGCACGACGGTGACGAATATTACTGTGCGCAACTGCCAGTTCGGCATATGGTGCCGAGGCGTCAGAGGCTGCAGCATCGTGGGCAACAGAGCCACGAATCTCTCAGCAACCGGCATCAAAATCGAAACTTCATTCAACTGCATCGTGAAAGGCAACGAATAACGAACGGAACGTTGCGCGGAATAGAACTAGCCACCTCCTTCAACATCACAGTCATGAACAACTACGTGAGAAACGTCAAAACCAGTGAAGCTCTGGCTTACGGAGCAATCCATCTTGAATCCTCAGACAACAACACGATCATCATAAATCAGATCTCGAACAACGCCTACGCAATCCATCTGTACGTCTCCTCAAACAACAAGATCTACAACAACAACTTCATCGCAAACACCCACCAAGTCTTTACCACGCTCTCACTGAACACTTGGGACAACGGCTACCCGTCAGGCGGAAACTACTGGAGCGACTATCTAACAAAGTATCCAGATGCCAAAGAAACAGACGGTTCAGGCCTGGGAGACAAGCCCTACGTGATAAAAACACCAAACCAAGACAGATACCCGTTCATGCAACCTGTCAGCGGCACAACATACGTGGGGTCACAATTCTAAGGGTCATGGTTCCACATATTCCATTCCCCACAGAAGTCTCAACCGCAAAGGCCACTTCTCGAATTGGCTATCGTTGCAAGGGAAAAGACGCGCGCTAGAACAGCCTACGTTTCTTCTTTTCTTGGTGCCTTTTCATTTCTTCCGCGAGGTTTTCGGCTTCTTGGACTGTTGGGGGTTCTTCAAGAGGCATTACAGCAACGTCCATCTCCAGCGTTTCTTCCCGGATTGGCTCGTTGACTTCGGTGGGTTGCTCATTTGTCAAGGCAGAAGGCTCTGATTTCATGATTGTTCTCGTCAAGTGCCTGTCAAGTTCCTCCATTTTGGACTCCAGTTGCTTTATGCTTTCTCGCCTGTTTAGGTTGTTGTTTTCGAGTTCTTGGATTGCCAGTTTTTCCTCAAGCACCTCTGTTCTTTCGGTCAGTGCCTTTTGTTTCTGTTCTAAGGCGCGGGATTCTTCTTCCAGTTCTATTTTTCTAATTCGGAGTTCTTCCAGTTCGGGCGATGTGCTCATTGTCTTCACCAGTCTCTTTTTTTTTGTGTCATCTTGGGCTTAATTACTTTGTGAATCTGGAATCTGGATTATTGTGCCGTCCGCTACTTGCGTTGCAGATTGTCAGATGTTTACATGTGTCAAGCGGGGGCTTCTATGGTCGCGGCAGGATCATTGATTAAGAACGATACAGATGATGCTTGCAGCTTTCTTATGCGGTTTTCAATGCTTCTACAGATTCTCTTTCTCGTGTTGTCATTGCTCGAACGAGGGATTCTGTCTATTCTTTGGGCAAGTCCTTGGTCTCCGAGCGTCTTTTCAATCCAGTTTTGAAAGTCTTTTCTGTGGAGATGGAACAGCAGAGTTTCCAGCCTAACAGATCTTGCCTTGCCAAGGAAATCGGAGAGACTTCTGGCGCTTTCGCCTGTTGGTTTCCCGATGGCCTCGTAGAAATAGAAGGCTTGTTCATTGCCTACCGCCCTGAGGATTCTGTCTGCTTCGATGGTGATCTCTGGGTCGTGCCTCTTCTTGGCTTTCCTTCTCTTGTCGTCTTTTGAAGGCATACAAATCAAACGCGTGATACTCGGATGGTGAGATAATCTTTATGAATTCTGAATCCAATTCCGAATCGCAAGTCCGACGCGCAACCGTATTACCAAGCGTGCCGAAAGCATTTCTCATAGCGTTTGGCTTAGTTGTGCTCAAGTTTCACTGTTCGCGCGCGCTTAGCTTCGAAAGGAAGAGTACTACGTCAGAGTCGCCAAGAGCATAGAAGATGACAAGGAGTTGATTGAGGCTGGTTTCGAATATGTCACAGAGAGAGAAAGTCTCAAGATCTACAGGAAGCGGAAATAAGAGATGGCACGTTTAGCTGCGGGCTGGTGTGTTGGTTGTAACCCGACGTTATCCTTAGTAATTTTTCTGTGTTTTCTTGTTGGTTGTCCATTGTTTGTGTGGTTTTACCCTGTGTTTCTAGCGGTCGCGTTGTGTCGTTGGTCATTGGTTCACCTTTCCTGTAAACTGTTCTAGGGTGCGGCATTTGGCCGTTTCGACGTAGGGTAGGAGGGTTTCTAGTATCCATCTTCTTACCTCATACTTTTTTGGTTTGCTCATCGCTTGTATCTCCATGCTTTCTTATTTGGCCTGTGGTTGTGTGCTGAGCTAAGCGGCCTCATGCCAATGAGGCAAAAAATTTATGTTTCCGAGGTATGGTTGCCGCGAGGGAACAATAAATTTTTTAGACTGCTCAGCACGGTGCTGTTTTTGAGGAAAAATGAGTTACCGAAGGCGAAAATGAGGTCTTGGGAGGCTTGTTTTCGGGGCTTTAGCCCTAATCTCATTTTTCAAAAACAGCTTTGCGTTGTTTGTGTCAAGTTGGGGAGTGTGTGCGCGCGCTTTGTCATACGCGGCTATTGGGTATTCGGCTGTGGCAGCTGGTCTAGTGTGTCATGGTTATGGGGGCGGGGGACGAGTGGGCGTGAATAGTCAGATCAGCATACGGCACAAGTAACATAATGCTATTGTCCCTCTGACTAGGAGTATGTCAACGGTGTTCCCCGTTTCCATGACAGTTTTGCGCTCATGGCAAGTTATGCTTATGATTATCTTCAAGGGTTATAAGCGTTTTTTTAGCTTGTAGTTGTGAGGTTCAAAACATTTTAGCTAAAGGAGTTGTGGTTTGTTTACGTCCACTAAGAATGGTGTGCAAGTAAAGCCCCGTTTGCCTTTGCCGTGCGCTTTTTCGGAGAGCGTTCTTTGTTCCGTTCGTCCTGAGGGTGAACAGTCCATTTCGGCTTGTTGCTTTGACTGTTCTCATTACTTTGAGTTCATGCGTGAGATGGAGGAGAAAGATCAGGAAGAGGACACGGCGTTTCTTGAGGAACAGGAACGTGTCAATAGGTTCGCTAGGTGTAGTTTCGAGGATTGTTTCTGTGATGGTGAACAGGGTAAGCTTGTCTGCTTTGGTGTCCGTGTGGATGGTGCGCGCGAAGTGTGGAAGTGTCGGCGTTTCGACGTGGCGAAGCTTAAGTCTGATAGTGCTATGCGGATGGCTTACGAAGATTTGGTTGGCGGGGTGTTTCCGTGAGTGTGCGCGTTGAAAATCACGGCTTCGCGGAACGGGTGCGGGTTAACCGTCAGATTTTGGAAAATCCCTATTGGTGTTGGCCTGTTGCGAAAAGTGCTCCTGCGAATTTTAGTCCTGTGGGGCGCGGTCGGAGATCGAGTGCGTTGTGCGGTAAATGGTCGCATTTTTCGGTTTGTGACAATGTTGAAGGGCATAAAGGCGTATTTGTGAAAGGCGTTGACTATACGGGTAAGCTCGTTGTGATGCATCATCATTTTTGGTGTCATAAGCCCAGTTGCCCAGTATGTTATATTCGAGGTTGGGCTGTCAGACTAGCCCGTAGTGCGGAGGGTCGATTGGCTGTTGGTTCGGAAGAACGTGGTTTAGGCAAGTGCGAGCATGTCGTAGTGTCCGTTCCTAAGGCTGAGCGTTGGATGGATGAGTCTATTCTGCGGGTGAAGTGCCGTAACGCGATGTTTGACCGTGGCGTGACTGGTGGCATGATGATCTTTCACGGTTATCGTATGGATAAGGTAGCGCGCGTGCTTGAGTGGTCGCCGCATTACCATTGTCTTGGGTTTGTTGAAGGTGGTTTTGACCGTTGCCGTGAGTGCGCGCATAGCTATGGAGATTGTGATGCCTGTTCAGGCTTGAAGGGTCGTGAGGTGCGTGGTTTTGCGAAGGACGGGTATCTTGTTTCGGTTAAGGGCGAGCGTCAAACGGTGTTTGGAACGGTTTTTTATCTCTTGCACCATGCTACGATTAGGGTTGGTGTGAAGCGTTTTCATGTGGTGACGTGGTTTGGGGTTTGCGGTAATCGCAAGTTTTCGGGGCGTAAGCCGAAAGAGGCTGTTGGTGTATGCCCTGCGTGCCATAAGGACATGAAGAAGAAGGTTTATGTTGGCTCGGCGCGGATTGTGCGGGACATTGGTAATCCGTGGTATGTTCCGCTTTTCTTGATGGACGTGCTTGACGGTTTGGGTAAGCCTAACTTTGTTGATGTTGGTGACGTGCGCGCGGGCGGTGGCTCTGGAGGCGGGCAATTTGGTTAAGGTTCGGTTGTTTGTTCGTGCTCGTGTGCAGGGCGCGCGTATCGAGTCTGTGCCTGTGAAGCGTTTGGCTGAATTGGCCTCTTATCGTAAGAGGCGTTGGGAGTTCAAAGAGGGTTGGTTGGTTCTTGAGGCGTTCTAAATGGCGGATAGTCATGGGGGCGGGGGACGAGGGGGCGTGAATAACCAGAAATGTCGTCAAGAATTGGACATTTTTCAAGTTCTGTTCTGGTTAGGAGTGTCAACGGTGTTCTCCGTCTCTTTGACGCGGGTGCGCGCGCTGGTTCTTGAGGCGTTTTGAATGGTGCTCGCGGTGGTTGCTTTCGTTGTTGTTGTGTTGGCTAGCTGTGTCGTGTACTATTGCGCGTTGCGTTGTGGTGAACGGGCGCGAGGCGCTGTTCATTAGAGAGGCGGGAGCGTTGTCTGTATGATTCCTCAGTGTTTGGTTTGTCCGTATCGGGAAGTTTGCATTATTCGCGCGGATGGTGGCTGTCGTCAGCTTCACCCTATTTGCGCGGAATGTCGTTTCTGTAAAAGTTGTATGGCTGAGAATCCGTTGATGTTGCCGAATGAGTTTGTGTGTGAGCGTTTGCGGAGGGGGGGGGGGGCGCGCGCTAGGTTATCAAGCCGCGCGAGTTCCAAAAATCGCTGTGTGTATGTGTAGTTTCTTTTAAATGTTGTTTGTGTTGAGTGGCTGGTTCTTCAATAGTTCTTTATTGATAGTGTATGTTTTTCCGCTCAGTTTGATGAATCCTTTAACTTCAAGCCATCGTGTCCAGTTGCGAATAGTATGATCGTCCACAATGTCAAATTCATTGATTATTAGGTTCTTCATCTGGTTAATGTCTATCGTGGCGAACTTCCAGTTGGAGAGACTGTGAATCAGAGTTCTTTGTTTCTCTGTTTTGCTCAATTGGAAGCTTCACGGGCTTTGTTTGCCGGTTACTCGCAGAAGGCGTAGCGCGGACTTAATCAGATGCAAAGCACACTGGTCAAAGGAAATCTTCTTAGATTCAGCAAGTTTTTCTATTTTCCGGCTCAATGAGCTATTGATTTTCACTTTCTTGGGCATGTATTCAACCTCATACGTCTACGTGTTATGTAGGATGTTTTATTTAGCTTTTCCCCCCCCCCTCACGTTTCTGTGCGTATAGTTTTCTCCGTCTCCATGACATTTTTGTGATGTTGCTTCTACGGGTTTTAGTCTTGTTTCTGGTCTTATTCATGCGCTCGTAGCGATTACGGGCGTGATTTACGACTTTATCCATTTTTGGTGATGGAGGTGATTTGAATGGGTAATTGTGACCGTTGTGGGCGTCGTGAGTATACTCGCGTTGTTAGTGGTCCGAGGTTGCCGTATTGTCCGCGTTGTAGGACGTATGGCGGTAGGTTTGTGAGGCCTTATCGAAGAAGGTGTTAGGGAGGTGTTTGCATGAGGAAACATAGGTATCGTGTGCATTAGTACAATGACAATACGGGTAGTAGTGGGAATAGCTATTTTAGGACTCGTCGGGGTGCGGTTAAGCGGGCTTCAAAGTATCGGGCGGTAGCTAGTCGGTATAATCAGAGTGGTGATGTGTCAATAAAGGTTGGGAAGCGGAAGGGGTCTTGAGTTTGGGTGCGGGTTGTGTTCCCGCTTTTTTTCCTTTTGGTGTTTTTTGGCGGTTCTTACGGCTTTTCTGCGTATCGTTGGGCGCGCGAGCGCCCAACAACATCCATTTTTCAGGGCTGTTAAAGGAATTTCGCGAGTAGAGAAAAAAAGGGGGGGTGCTATTTGCGTTTTCTGAATAGCTGTATTCCTTCTATTGTTGTTTGGTATGTGAATCCGCTTTCTAAAAGCGTTGATGCTTGTTTTGCGGTTGTTGCTCCTGCTACATCCCATTCGTCGTTTGCGAGGTTCATTAGGTGCATGTATTTCTGTGTGGTTTCTAGCTTCTTGTGACCCATGAGTATCATTACGGTGTATGTGTTGTTGGTGTCGTAGAGTTTTTTGGTGCAGAAGTAGTGTCTGAAGTCGTATAGTCGGATTGTCTGTATTGTTGGGTCTTTCATTTTTTTAGCTAGTGCGTTTCTCATGCTTCGGTATTGTTTTCCGTAGTGGTCGGGGTCTGTTCCGTTGAACATTTGGTCGTTTGGGTTGAGTTGGTATGTTGTTATATGTTCTCGGAGTTTGGTTGCGAGGTTTTCGCTTAGTGGTATGGTTCTTGCGTTGCCTTTCTTGGCTGTCGTTGGGTTTACAGTTTTGTGGTCTAAGTCGAGGTCTTTTACTCTCAGTCTTGTGAGTTCTACGGGTCTTAGTCCTGTTTCCATGCTTAGTTGTAGTTTCATGCTAAGAAGTTTTCCTGCGTTGGAGATCAGTATCATTAGTTTTTCTTTGGTTGGTAGTGCTATGTTTCGTGCTTCGTGTGTGTATTTGGGCATTTGCCATGTGATGTTGCAGTATTTTGCGTATTTATTGTACGCTATGCAGAGGTTTCTTTTGTATCCGTCTGTGACGTTTTTGAGCATGGCTATGAACATTTTGACTGTTTCGGGTTCGTTGAGTGTTGCGTGTTTGCTGATTGTGTTTAGGGCTTTGCGTGTGAAGTTGATTGTGTAGTCGCTTTTGTTGTTGAGTTTCATTTGGATTAGAATGTTGTCTATTCCGTTTGTTTTCGTTGTGGTGTTGCGGAATGTTAGGCTGGTGTGTTGGTTGTAACCCGCCTTTTGTTTTTTGTGGCATTCAGCTGAGCGGGCTACCCGCGCCTCAGGTAGATTCTTCACCGGCGTCTGTTTGCCCTTTCCACTTGCAGGACGGCCGTTTCACCGTTTCACGCCCAGCATCCTCAACAACTCAGCATGTATCATCGTCGCTTGCCGGGTGGACGTTTCGTTTCTGCTCCGTAGCCAAGGCTCTCGCCTTACGCCCTTGCAGGCGTTGCAGTTCTACGCGTGGGCGGAGTTTCCTCAAGCCTCCAGGAGGAGGCCCGAAAGCCACACACCAACTCGCCAGCCCAAGCAACAAATGCACAGGTCACTGGAATAAGAGTTTCTGAAACCCTTATTTCCGACCCTGCATCAATACAAACCAAGGCAAGCCTACCATGCCAAAACGCACAATCCTTATAACTGGAACACCCTGCATTGGCAAAACCACATTGGCCCGACTGCTTGTCTCTCAGCTGGATGCGCTGTACGTGAACCTGACCGAGTTTGCGGTCAAGGAAAACCTGGTTGTAGGCAGAGACAAGGATCGAGACACGGCAATCATAGATGAGATTGCTATGAAAAGCAAAATGCGGGAGGTAATTGAAGGCTCTGGAGAAAAGGATGTCGTGGTTGACGGTCATTACGCTGCAATCGTTGTGCCCAAGGAGCTTGTTACGTACGCTTTTGTCTTGCGGCGTGACCCTGCTGAGTTGCGGGAGCTTATGGAGAAGGAGGGCTTTTCAACCCGCAAGCTGTGGGAGAATCTGGCGTCTGAGATTCTTGACACCTGCCTTGTTGACGCCTTGGAGGCTGTTGATGAAGGCAAAGTCTGCGAGTTGGACGTTTCAAGGAAAAGGGTGGCCGAAACCGTTTCCGAAGTGCTCGCTGTGCTGAATGGTGGCAGGAAATGCGAAGTAGGCATCGTGGACTGGCTGGGCAAGCTGGAAAACGAGGGTCAGCTGGACGAGCTTTTGAGAGTGTAGGAGAGCCTATCTCAGGCTCTGAGCCATCTGCCTCTTCGCTAGGAGCGTGATCTTCCTTCTGTTCGCGTAGGATTTTGCGTGGTCGCTGAACTTCTCTCCGACTATTATGGGGTTTGATAGGCGAACGTCGTCTGAGGCCTTGTCGATGTTTATGATGAGGTTCACGCCTATCGTCCTATTCCAGTCCCTGATCCACACCCCCTGAGCCATGCGGCCCTTCTGAACAATCAAATCGAACTTTGTCGAAATCCCACTGAAGCCTTCGAGCGTCGTGGCTTCCTGCTCCACTTTGAAGCCTTCCTTCTTGAAGTACCTTATCGCCGACTGCACAAGCTCGGCTGGAGGCGGCTTAGCCGCTATCTTTTTTCCTCCGCTCACAAGACTCTCCTCTTCCTCAACCGTTATCTAGCTGTGACGTGAAAAGGCTTTCGGACAGTTCCGAACGTGACTTCAACGCTAGTAGTCGTCTGTAGCCGATGCGGAGGGCTTCTGTTGGCCAAAGCCGACCAGAAAACGAGAACATGCCCTTACTGCGGAGCAAAGGTGAACGTGGAGACGGCCAAAACCGTGGCCTCCGCCGCAAACGCCTACGAAGCCTCCGAAATCCTGCGCAAATTGAAGATTGATTCACTCTCAAAACACAGAAGCGTCAACCGCCAATCACGGTTGTAAGATAGGCCATTAACCCAAGCCCCAACAGAATCGAGAAAAGCTGCACGATAGATTCGACAGCATGAGATTTCTTGTGAAGCTCTGGCATAAGATCCGTAGCTGCGATGTAGATGAAGCCTCCCGCAGCAAACGGAACGAGTAACATGTATATCCCCTGAAGGAATGCAAGAAAATAAGTGACTGTTGCGCCCAAAATCGCAGTTAAGGCTGAAACAAAGTTGTAAGTCAGAGCTTTTTTCTTGCTGAAGCCTCCGTAGATCAGGACTCCGAAGTCGCCTATTTCCTGAGGGATTTCATGGAAAATCACTGCAAGTGTCGTCACAAAGCCCAGCTCAAAGGAAAGCATGAAAGTCGCTGCTATCAACATCCCATCAATAAAGTTGTGAACACCGTCTCCGACAAGGCTGGTGTACGCGAACGCGTGAACCTCGCAGTTTTCTTCGTGGCAATGCCTCCAGTGAAGGAATTTCTCAATTGAGAAAAAAGCAACAATGCCCAAGATGACTGCATAAGATGTTGTCATGGCGCCGTTTTTCGGCAAAGATTCGGGCAGCAAACCAAAGAACGCTCCACCCAGCAGGGTGCCAGAGGCAAAGCCCACAAAACCCATAACGACACGTCTCAGCAAATCCTCTCTCAGGCCTACGAAGATTGCGCCGACAAAAGATATGAGGCTCACTACTGTCACAGAACCCAGAATGGCAACCAGTACGTCCATGTCTCTTCTTGTTCAACCTCTCGCATTTATTAGAATATCGGTCGATCCTTTTTTCTCATCTGTTTCAGCATCTGACATGTTCTGCATATCTTTTCAGAGGTCGGCTCGCCGCATTCGCTGCATTCCATCAATCCTTCTTCCTTTCCTGCATCCTCCAGAGCGGGTCTGATCCGCTCGATTGACCTGAAAATCGTGAACTTCACTCCCGTATGCCCTTCTTCAACACAGTCCAACATCCTGCGAACGTCATTCCTGAACGCCTCAGAGGCGTAAGGACACGACGTACTCTGGAATCTCACCTTCTTCAAGTAGGCATACATTGCAGTCTCCTTTTCCGGAATCTCGCAGAACGGCTTGATCTTCCGAACCAGCTTCGGATGCACCTCATCTGTGACGGGTTTCTCTCGGGCAAGACGCAATACATCGCCGTGGAAAATGTTCAAAAGAATTGTCTGTGTCTCATCGTCCAATGTATGACCTGTGGCAATCTTGTTGGCCCCGACTTTTCTGGCAGCCAAGTTCAAAGCCTTTCTCCGCAGGACACCGCAAAAGGCACAAGGCGTAACGCTGCTTTCGCCCTTCCGTTTCAATCGTTTAACAATCTCATCAAGCGTGTAGCCAAAAAGCGCCTTGAAAGATACTGTGCAATGCTCTATGCCAAGTTTCCTGCAGTTTTCAGTAGCTATTCTTAATGCTTCGTCTCGATATCCCTTTATGCCCTCGTCAACCGTGACAGCCACAAGCGACGCCTTCGGATAGTTCCATTCAAGCTTCGCCAAGACGTGCAAAAGGCTTACGCTGTCCTTCCCGCCTGAAATGGCCACAGCCACCCTGTCATCGAATTCGAGCATCCTGTATCTTGACACAGTTGCTCTGGTCTTGCCCTCGATAGATCTCGCGAAACACGTCTTGCACAGTCTTTCGCCAGAGTAGGGCCTAGAGAAGAAGGCCTCCCTACGCCTGCAAACAGTGCAGACAGCAACACTGGCGTTCACAGAGCTCACGTCTCTGACTTCCAGAACTACTAGAACAGAAGCGACTGAAAGATTTTCCGCAACAGTTATTGACCAGCTAACCCAATTATGCTTAGGGAAGAAGAGAGATGAATCGTTTTCGTTTTCTGCCAGTTCTCTTCTTGATCTCCATTATGGCAGCCAACAGCACAGAGGTCTTCGGAAGCAGCCAAGGCGCCGACCATGCTTTCTCATTGAACATCATTTTCGTAGGCTTAGCCCCCGAGACGGTGGACACGCCGCTAATCGAATCAAACATTCAAAAGAGCCACTCTTTCACTTATGAGAACTACACCATAAACTACGACTTCGAGACCAGCTATTATTTTGCGAATTCCTCATATTGCCAAGCGCTGAGGTCTTTCATCCTCGCCAATTCGGTGATTGGAACCACATCAAGACTGAACACCACGGCACTGCAGATCCAGAGATCAACAGGCACGAAGAAGTCGATCTTCTTGGAACAGCAGGGCAGGGCGATAAATGCTCTCGCGGTTGAGAGTTGGCTTGTGGCTCATCCCTGCATTGGCAGCGGGAACCCAGCTTACTGTTTCTACGTGATGAACTTCACGGAGTTGGATTCATCAGATCACACTCAAGAGCACTGGTACAACGTTACCGAGACGGATCTAGAGGCCAACAACAGGCGAGACTACTGGCGGCTGCAATGGGACAACGCCCTTAACCCCGACGTGAAGTTCCCATACGCAGGCTTTACCTCCCAGAGCAGAGTGCTCTTCATCGATGCCTCCGCATTTCAATGGTACTTGACTTGGGCGAGAATCTGGTGGGGACTGACCGTGAACGGACCAAAATACGACTACTACTACGAGGACCTAGACCAGTTTCTGGCCACCCACGACGTGAGAACGCCTGAAGGGAAGACCGCGCTCAGCTACTACCTTGCCGGATGGATAGATGATCCATTGCAGAACCTGTTAGCCCCATACATTTGGGACGACGTTGGCATATTCACTGCAAAATCGATGTCTGTCCAAACGCTTATCCTGAACAACGCTTCACAAGCAGGCTACAACAATGAGGCCATGCGCTGGATGATCAACAAGACAATAGTCAAAGAATCGCTAATGGATCTGGCACCATACATTAACGTTGACGTCAACATAAGGTTCGAGTATCTTTCTAACTATCCTGAACTTGAAGCCATATTCGACGGCGCCGTTCTTGCCAAGCAAAACGGGTGGACCTACTATGATGGGGGATTGATCTGGGACAACCTCTACAACGTCCGCGGGTCCTACTTCAACCTCAGCGCTGCCGACATAGTCATAAACAGCTGCGTGTTTCTCGAGACCAACATGAGCATGATCATCTATGGTGACGAATACACAGGTCTAGGCGGCGGAGGACAGATACTTGTGATGAAGGCAGTGGAAAGATACTTCAAACAGGACGGCGTCACCCCGAAGTCTGGGCTCGGAGCCACGCTCATTCACGAAGCAGGACACAACCTAGGTTTCGATCACACTTTCACGCATGGAGTTGCCTACGCTGGTGACTTCGCCTTCGACGTAATGGGATACTATCCACTCTCGTATTCGTTCACGCAGCTGAGGAAAGATTGCTGGAGAAGACTGATCGATGATCGCAAGATCCTCAAACTGCAGGAAGCTCTTGAGGAAGATCAGGTCCTCTACAGCCGCAGGCCTCCAGTTCCGGTAATCGACGCCAAGTTCAACGAGGTGTTCGTCAAGATCAATGAGGCAAGGCAGCTTTACGACGGAATGCACTATCTCGAAGCCTACGGCAAGTTGGCTGAGGCCGAGGCCTCAGAACGCAGCCTGAACGAGTTGATCTGGCGATATCTATGCGACATAAACAACGATGGCGGAGTCAACATTTACGACGTAGTCAGAATATGCGCGGCCTACGGAACCAGACCAAGCAATGTTAAATGGGACCCAGATGCTGACCTCATCAAAGACGACGTCATAAACATCTACGACATCGTTACAGCAACAAGCAGATACGCAAAGAGATGGCAACCAGACTGACCAGTCTGGTTCATACAAACAGCTAAAGCAGGCTGTACATGATAGTCTCTGAAAAGGCGTAGGACGTTGGCCAAGAAACCTTTGAAGCGTCTAGAATGGCAGGAAGTATCCTATAACGCCGGGCAATGGGCCTTGCTTGGAGGCTACAGGAGGAAGGCGCTCACAGTGATGGAGGTTCTAAACAAGGCCTTCATAGCGTCCATCGCTCATGGCAGCATCGCGAGGGGCGACGTGACTGAAAAGAGCGACGTTGACGTCTTCGTACTTGTTCCAGCGTCGTCTTTCAGGATCGAGGCTGCCTTGGAAGAGGCCACTATATATGTCGCGAGACGTTCGGTCGTACAGGCCACACCCGTCTATGCCATGAAAGCCTATCTTGAACTAGGCAATCATGTTAGCGTTTCTTTCCCTCTGATGAAAATGCGAAGAGTGGAACGAGAGTTCTACAGATTCGGCGGCGAAATCACAATTGAAGGCCTAATAAAGAACGTATGTGTTTCTGGAGTTGATAAGCGGCTTATGCTGATTGAACCCACCGAGCAGGGCCACAGGGAGAGTTCGATCATCGGGCACGAAGAACACGTTGCCAAGCTGCTGGGTGTGTCGATCGAGACGGTGTCAGATCGTGTTCATGCATTGTTGAGGAGGGACAGGATTGGACGGACTGGCGTTTTCGTAGAAAGAGAACTCGACGATGATGAAACGTTCGAGATGGCCTTGAACCGTATTGCAGACCAAAATCCAGCAGTCCGCAGACGACTGAGAAGCATATCCTAGCAAAATCAATCTGTGTAGAAGATCAGCTCTTTCTCTTCCAGTAACTTCTGGATCTTGCCCACTGCCTCGTAGATGTCTGGCTCTCTCTTTGCACCCACGCAAACAAGCTTCCCAGACGAGAAAATGAGGAAAACCACTTTCGGCTCGTCCATCCTGTAGACTGCGCCTGGAAACTGTTCGGGCTCATACATGACTCTGCCCAGCTTGTACACGACATTTTCTAGGTCGATTTCACCACCTAGCGCCACGGAGGCAACGATGTTCTGGATGTGGATTTCCGGTTTGTTTGTGATGGATATGCCCTTGCTTCTCAATTCCTTCGCTACTTTGTTGACTGCCTGTATGGCTTCTCTTTCTGATTTCGCGCCTGTGCAGACCATCTTGCCTGTTTCAAATATGAGCGTGGCTGTTTTCGGCTTTTTCAACCTAAAAACGAGGCCCGGAAACACTTTCGGCCTGTATTCGGTGTGCGGAAACTTTTCGACTATAGTCTTCAAGCTTACTCTCTGGTTCAGAGTCGCAGATGCCACTATGTTCTGAATGCATATCGACGGTTTTCTTTTCGCCATTCAGCTTCATCCCGGAATATGGAATATGGACTATGCAATATTGATATTTATAATATGCTTTTCAATTCTTAACATTAACTGTTCCAGTTCTCATGGTCTCACATGGAAAGCTGGTTCTTGAACCATTAGCCAAGTGGGAAACGGAGGATTGCTGCCACTCCCCCCAACGCAAGCAGCTTCGTTCCGGCCTCGTGTTCGGTGCTGATAACGAGGATACTGCCTCCTTTCTGCTCAACTTCCTTCATAACGTCTTCCATAGTCAAACGGTATTCATCAGCGGACTCGCGCAGGGCAGTGTCAGCCAGAACTAGCATTTCGACGGCACCGCTCCTTGCTGCTTTTTCAACTTCTTCAAAACCATAGCTGACGTTTGCTTCACCTTTCCCTAGTCTTTTCAGGATTTCCTCAATGATCTCTGACTCTTCAGCGATTCGCAACTGCTTGAAGGTCTTCAGCAAGATGCCTGACCGCAAGGCTTCGTGTATTCCTACGGTGCCTCCGTTGTTAACGCTCTTGACATCTGCAACTGATTTGGCAATGTCCGGAGCTTCATTTTGCAGGAATTTCGCAAAATCGTTCTTCACGAAGCCAACGCCGATGACGACTACGGGGTTCCGTCCCTCAGTCCAGATCCGGCGTAAGCCGCTCACGGCCTTTCTGAAGTATTCGTTCAGAGCGTTGCCCCTTTTTTCAGCTTCAAGCTTTCCCGGTAGCCTGATCCTTTCTTCAATCTTCACTTCGATGCCATACTGGGCTGTGGTGGCGACGGCGTAGCCTTCATCGTCTATTGAGACTATTATGATGGGCTTTTCAGAAGTTTTGCTAGCTCTTTGCAGTCTGTCGATCTGATGCTTGGGCCACTTGTCCTTGACTATTGTCAGGGGCGTGTTCAGTGTAATGCTGAGCGTGTGGTGGGCGCCTGCTGGAACGTTGTCTGGAGCCTCGCTAATGGTTCCATGAATCCGAAGCCTGCCCAGCAACTTGTCCCAAGCAACCGTTTCCACCTTGACGCCCAAGAAAACTGAGACTCTTTCTCCGCGCCCAGGTCTGGCATACTTCTCGTCAGGCTTAACCTCTCTGGTAGTGTAGGCGAAAACCTCATCGTTCCTGTGAATGACGTTGTAAAGGTGCCAGAAATCGTCAAAAGTCTCAGGGATAACCTTAGCAAAACCTTTCTTCAGGTTGATTTCTAGGACTTTCAAGGCTCACTGACTCCCCTTTTTCGCAGAATCTCAGCATCAATAATCAGCCACTGCTGTTAAAAATGTAACCCTGCAACCGCCTCCACTAACGCTAACTCACAATTGCATTGCTTCAAAAGCGTTCTCCGTTCGTCGAAAAGCCTATTTGCTCCTTTCTCCTAGCTTCTCCAGACTCAAGGGTGTTCGTCTTGTTTGTGGAATTCAGGTATGATCTTGGCAGGGTCGAAAGAGGTACAGCAACAGAACGCTGCATGCTGACCTCTCAACAATGAAGATTTCCAGCAAGCTTGTTTCACAGGAAATGAAGGACAAGTTCACAGGAGGCCGAGGATTCGACCTGTGGCTGCTTTGGAACGCCCTGCCAAAGAACCGACTCATCAAATGGGACGACCCCAAAAACGAAGTCTGCATCTCCTGCGGCCCCCTGGGCGGCATTCCAGTCTTCCCGGGCAGCGGCAAAAGCATAGTCGTCGCAATATCGCCCTTGACAGACACCGTGGTTGATTCGAACGTAGCGCGCGCTAACAGAAGAGCAACTGCTCAAATCAAGCGGACAAGAAAGAGAAAACAAGAAAATAACGGACTTTTTCGGGGAGTTAGGTTTCGGTTGTGATTTCTGAGAATACGTTGAGCTGCACGGTTAGCGAGGGTTTGACTGCGTCTGAGATGCGTGAGGCTATTATGCGTTTTATGTTCTTGTCGCTGGCCACATCTACGATTCTCTGCGTGATTATCCCGTCAAACACCACGGTGTCCACGCCGTCCATCTCCTGAAGCTTCTCTGCCAACTGGCTTACGGGGAGGCGTTCCATCTGCTCGAACTTGTCGTTCAGCAGGACCGCTTCCAGTGTACCCTCCAAGGCCTTCGTGGTTTCAGCGATCTCTTTCGGGAACTCGATCTTCGGCTTCTCACGCTTCGGCTTGTACACGTCGCCGATAGGTACTCTTGCGTCTAGTGCAGCTGTGATTTCTCTGCAGTTGAGTTCTTCGACTTCTTTTCCGCGTGGTGCTCGGGACACGTATTTTACGTTTGTGACCTGAATGAGTTCTTTCAGTATTAGGTCGCCGCCACGGTCTCCGTCCAGCAACGCTGTAGCTTCTTTTTCCTTGCAGATTTTCTTTATGCCTTCGGCTACTTTTGCGCCTTCGAGGGCCACGGTGTTCGTCAGTCCGCAGCGCATGAGGTTGATTATGTCGGCTCTGCCTTCGACGAGGATTATTTCCTTAGCGCTTTCAAGATCAGGCCCTGCGGGCAGTTCTTCGGGTCCGTATTTCCCGACCTTTCCTGCTTTCTGTGTGTCCGAGATTTCCTTGAAAACCTCGTCCACTGAGGGCATTGAGTCGATGTTCCACTTGTGTAGAATCTCCTTGGCTCGGTCGATTATGACTTTTCTTCGTGCTTCGCGGACATCTTCGATTTTGTCGAGCGTGACTTTTGAGGCGCATGGTCCTACGCGGTTTATGCTTTCGATGCTTGAGGCGATGAGGGCGGTGCTTACGCGGTCGAGGCTGGTGGGTATCGTGATTGTGCCTGTAGTTTTGTCTTGTTTAGAATTCAAGTCGATCTCTATTCTGCCTATTCTTCCTGACTTTTGGAGTTCGCGTAGATCCAGTTCTGGACCGAAAAGGCCTTCGGTTTGACCGAAAACTGCTCCTATGACGTCCGGTTTCTCAACGACTCCTTCTATCTCGAATTTTGCGCTTATAGCGTACTTTATGGTAAACGTTTGGGATGAACCCATGGTAAGTGTCAACCTCCTGTGATTCTTGCTAAGGAGTTAAAGGTGATCAGGCGACTCGGGAACGTAGTTCTCGAATCACGAGGCTACATCTTAACGTCCTATATATATTACGTTTATGAATTACCGCTAAGCTTCCTCTTTAAGGTTTCCATGTAAGAGGCTAATCCTTCAACGTCTTTGACTTCTTTTCCGACGAGGCCGAAGATTTCGGCCCAGAGAATCGTGCTGGGCTTGACGTCTTCATGCTCCAGAAGCTGCCTCAGCCGAGTCGTCAACTCCTTTCCACGCCTGTCAAAATCCAACAGCAAGATGACCTCGCGAACTCCCGAGTTTCTGACCTCAGAAACCACGTCTAGAAGCGATTTTCCGCCAGACTTTGCAGACACGATCTTGCCCCGTACGCACAGTGTGTCCAGGGTTTCGGTGTCTTTCTTGCCCTCGACGATGATGGGTGTTCCGTTTGAGGCCTCTTCAGCCAGACGTGCCAGGATTTGTTGCAGTTTTTCCTCTTTCTCTCTGAGGTGCGTTGACACGGGTTTTACCTTGTGATTTTTGCGTTTCTCACCACGTTGAGGTATTCCTGTGCCTCTTTGTTTGTTTCAAAGTAGCGTCTTGCAGGCGCAAGGATGTCGGCGAGCTCTTTGGCCACGGCGTTCTTGAGATCCATAGGGTGCAGCTTGCCTCCTGTGTATGCTGCTGCGAGTTCGTCGAAGCTTTGGAATTCGATGTTGCCGCCGAACTTTGCAGACCGCTCAATGGTCAGCGTGGCACGTTCGCGGAAGATTATGTATTTGGTGATTTCGACGACTGGGTTATATTCGACTGTTCTTTCGGGGCAGAAGGCTCTGTTTGTTTTCTGTTTGATTTCGTCGGGCGTGTCATAGATGAATATGCAGGTCTCAGGCTTGCTCTTGCTCATCTTCGCCGAAGAAAGCGCCTCTTTCTCTGCTCCCTCAGGTATCGGCCACACCTTCGGCTTCTCCAACCCCTGCAGCAGGTGGTGGTGCACGCATACTGGTTTCCAGTAACCGAGGTGTTCGCCGAGTTCGCGGGCCACGACGTTTGCTTTGCGTTGGTCTATGCCGAGCTGGCAGATTTTGACTTGCATGTGGAATATATCTGCTACCTGCATCGGCGTGTACAGATAGTCTGAAACGTGTCTTGCCTCGCTTTCCTTTCTGCCCGCGATTTCCAGCGTACGCGTGGCACGTGCTATTGACAGGTTCTTTGAAACCATGACTGTCTTTGCCCAGTAGTCAAGATCCTTGTAGAGTTCGTCTGAGTAGATGAATTCGACCTTGTCTTTCGGCACCCCTAGTGCGATCCATGAGTGTTTGAACAGGTCTGCTGCTTTGCGGATGAGGTTGAGGTCTCCACCGAGTTTGTTGTTGAGCCAAGCGTGCCACGTGCTCAGATAGGCCTTGTAGTCTATTCCTGCCTCCACAAAGTCCTTCATCTTGTACGCGCAGATCACACCCGTGCCAAGATGAACAAGGCCAGATGGTTCCCAACCGTCGTAGGCAATAGGGTGCTCTTCGGTTTCGAGAAGCCGTCTGAGGTCTTCTGGGGTCAGCACTTCTTCGGTTGGTGGCTTGCAGATCAGGTTGATTTTGGTTTCTATGTCCAAGGGTTTGAACCTGCCGTGTTTCTAGCTCATATGGTGTGTCGGGGTTTGAAAGTTGTTTATCGCGGGTGTTTTGTTTCCCACGTAACCTAACGCTTAACTTCATTGGTGGAGCGTCGCGCTCCTCTCGGGTTAAGTTCTCCCGTCGTGGGATGTTTTCCCGCGCCCGCTGTGTCCCATGTTTGGGTAAACCCGCCATCACTGAGGTCTGTCTGTGACAGGCTTCTCGGTTGGGTCCGTCTTCATGGCTAATGCCAGCGGGATTGCAGCTAGGCTCGTATTGCCGTCATCGCCTGAAACAAACACGTACTGCAGAAAAGTTAAACCTTGCTGTCCACCAATCCACGTTCAGAAAAGCCGACGCGCGCGCGGCTTTTAATGGCCCTGAACAGGAATTGAGCTGTAAGCAGCGCGCGCCTAATAAGGCCCTCCAAGCGGCCTTAAGTCTTCGAATGCTTTGTTTGAATAACGTTCCGAAGATTAAGTTCAAAGGCAGCGACTGGGTTCTCCAGTTTCCACTCTGTCAGGGCTTTCGGGCTGATCTCACCAAGGATCCCGGCATCTATTCCCGCAATGAGTGCTGAACCTGTTCGTCCTTCTATGAAGCTTGGGTGTTTTGCCTCCCTCATCTGCCATTCTAGGTCTAGGTTTGTGAGGAGTGCGTCTAGGGTTTGTTTGGCTTCGGTGAAGCTTGCGTTTGCGTGGTAGACGACGGCTGCTAGTCTCTCTTCGTCTCTCGTCCTCGTCTCGCTCTTCGGGTCCGGGAGTGTGGTTTTGCCTAGTTCGAATATGCGTTGTGGGCATTCGACGTGTAGGTTGTTGCTTGCGAATTCGAGCAGGTTGGGCAGCAGCCAACTCCTTAGGCAGGTCAACGTGTTGACCTTCGGGTTTGCGATCTCGACTACGCGCTGTTTCTTGAGGTTCATCTTCGTGAATTGGTTTTCGGGGTTCGTGAGGGTGGGTGTGAGTGCTTCTTGGAAGCCGAGGCCAACCATGAGCTCGCGTACCGTGTCTATGAACCTCTGTTCGGGTCTCGTGTTGCCTGTGGTGTGCATCTCGCGCCACACGGGCTTGATGCGGTTGTAGTCGTAGGCTATGGCCACGTCCTCCACCATGTCTACATCGTGCATCACGTCAACGCGATAGCACGGAATGCGCACGCTCACCGTGGCTTTGCCCGTTGCCTCCGCGTCATATCCGGCTTTGTCCAGCAGCGTGGCGATTTCCTTGGCAGACAAATGCAGGCCTAAAACCTTGGCCGTGTAGTCAACGTCCAATTCCTTCGCGGTTGTGCTGAAGTCAGGCGTGACCTCGTCCATGTTTCTGTGCGGGTAGTGGATGTTCACGGCGTAAGGTTTGCCGCCTCGGTCGATCAACGACAATGTTACGATTTTGAGCACGTTGAGCATTGCCGTGTGGTTCGTGCCCGTGACTTCGACGAGCACGTTGCGTGTGGCCTCGGTGATTCTGCCGAGGTCGTTCGAGTTGATTACAGGCGGGAACGAGAGCGGCGTCTTCTCCGCGTCCAGCAGCATCGGGTAGACGGAGTGGTCGCTTATTATATGTCCGTATTCTTTGCCTTTCGGATGCTCCTTCAGCATCTGCTTGAGCGTCATCTTCTCTGCGAAGCCGAGGGGTATGAATCTGATTTCGGTGGGTCTCGCCACGCCGTAGTATAGCGGCAGCTTGATGAGGTCTAGGTTGTAGAGGCCGATTGAGGTTTTCTGGCGGTTGCGTCCGTAGGTTTGGTCGAGTTTGTCCTGTAGGTGCATGAGACCGCGGATTATCCTGTCCGAAAGCGTGAGACCTTTGACGATGGAGCAGCCGATGAACGGGCGAATGCCTTCAAGCCGCTTGTCAACGTAGACCTCGCCCATCTGCTTGCTGACTGTATATTGTTTCAGGCCTGTTTCGATGCCTAGGAAGCCTCGGAGCGTGCGTGCTAGGCCTTCGACGTTCCATGTGTCTGGCCTGTTCGTGTCCTTGATCTCCACGCTCATGGTACCTTCTTTCTCGTCGAGAAGCTTCACTTCGCCCTTCACGAAGGTCAAGACGTCATTGATTTTCTCCGTGTCCCTGCCGAAGTGCATGCCGAGCATCTTTTCGAATTCCTCGTAGTCGATGTCTATTGTGGGCATCTCAGATCACCGCTTTCCTCCTGATCCAGCCCAAATCAGTTGGGAAGATGTATTGGATGTCGTTGATGTCTGCGTGCAGCATGTACAGGCGGTCGATGCCGAGGCCCCATGCGATTACTGGTTCTTTGATGCCTAGCGGCAGTGTGACTTCGGGCCTGAATATGCCTGAGCCTCCGAACTCGATCCAGCCATAGCCCTCCTTATAGGCGCTCAGCTCGACGCTTGGCTCGGTGAACGGGAAGTAGTCTGGCTTGAGTTTGACTTTGTCTGCGCCTGCGATTTCGGTAGCGAACTTGCTCAACACGCCCAGAAGGTCGCGAAGCGTGAGGTCTTTGTCGATGATTATGCCTTCGACCTGGTTGAATTCGATCAGGTGCGTCTTGTCAGGCATGTCTGGCCTGTAGCACCGTGCGATTGAGAAGTATCGACCCGGGATTTGCAGGTTCTTGCTCAGGAGCGTTCTGGCGCTGAGGCACGTGCCGTGGCCGCGCAGAACCAGCTGCTTGGCTTCCTTCAACGTGTACGTGCTTCCCCAGCCTGTAGAACCTGTCTCCCAGCCGTTCTCATGCGTCTTCTTCACATTAGCAGCCGCGGTCTTGTAGGCGTCGATGCTGCCTTCCTTAAGCGACTTCACGTAGTATATGCCGTTGTCTTCGCGTGCGGGATGATCTTGAGGCGTGTATAGTGCGTCAAATTGGAAGAACGCCAACTCGACAGCCGTGCCTACCATTTCCTTGAAGCCTAGGGCGACAAGTTTGTCTCTGACCTCGTCCAGGAATGCCAGATACGGGTGCTTCTTGCCAGGCCACGTTTTGGCCACGGGCGCTTCGATGTTGTACTTCTGCAGTTTGACTTTGCGCCACTTGCCGCTGATAATGAGTTCCTGCGTCAACTGCGTGACTTCAGCCACATCCTTGACGCCTTTCTTCAGCGCCTCGTGGCCAGCCTCGGTCAACTCCGCAAGTCGAGTTGTCTTCTCCTCAACATCCAGAAGCTTTCGACTCTTGAGAAGCTGAACTGCCTCGTGCAACACGGGGTCTAGCTCTTCGACTGCGACCTTCTCTTTTTCGCCCAAGAGTTTCAGAAGCTTCTCGTCGATGCCTTCCTCAGGCTTCATCATGGCCTGCACCGTGTCTGCCTTCGAGTCCAGATTTGTCCAACGTTTCCTTTGTGCCCAGCCTAGCGCTATGGGTATGAACTGCTTCTCCAGGCCTGCGTTTTCGAAGGCTTTGCCGCGTGCGGCTTTGCCGCCGAGCTTCTCCAAAGCCACTATCAGGCGCCGTTCCGGCAGGCCTTTCCGCGCGTGTAGCTTGCCCTCCTCGTTGAGCCTCAACACCGTGTGCTTCTCTTCCGTGATCGCGACAAGCTTCTTCTCTTGCAGAGTCATGGCTGCGCGTGCGATGGCCGCGTCGGGTAACCTGCTTTTCTGTGTGAGTTGTTCAGTTGTGGCTTTGCCGCCGAGGCTGTTCAGGGCCGAAAGCGCTGCGTGTTCCTGCTCCCTAAGCTCGACCAACACTGATCACTTAGTCAATGTTATGACTTGGATTCGGTAATGTAGTTGTCGGAGTTCTAATAAAGATCTTGACGTACGAGTACATACTTATGTTTTGTTCAATCATTCTACAGCATCCCCTTTAATGCAGTCACAACCACTAGACACCATAGACCGCGCGCGCAACTACGGCAGGAAATTCGGACAGCTACCTTGAGAACGCTATGAGCTACGGAATCCACATGTTCCCTCTTTTCATGTTTTTATAACACTTTTCCATATATGAAGACTAGAACGTGAAGGTGATGTGGTTATGACTGATGAGGACAGGGATGAGATGGTTGTTACTCCGTGGGAGGTCAAGGGCAAGGTTGACTATGACCGTTTGATTCGCGAGTTTGGCACGCAGCCTTTGACTGAGGAGTTGTTGAAGAGGATAGCAAAGCACACTGGCGGCCTTCAGCTTCAGCTGGCTCGACAGGTCTTCTTCTCACACCGCGACTTGGATGTGGTTCTGGATCTTTATGAGAAGGGCACGCGGTTCGTGCTCTACACGGGCCGAGGCCCTTCAGGCCCCGTGCACCTAGGACACTTGGTTCCATGGATATTCACAAAGCATTTGCAGGACAAGTTCAAAACGAGACTATACTTCCAAATGACCGACGACGAGAAATTCCTCGTAGGCGACGACAACCAGCTGGCCGACATGACGAGATTCGGCTACGACAACGCTCTGGATTTGATAGCGTTGGGCTTCAAGCCTGAGGACACGTTCATAATCTATGACACAAAGGACATTGACCTGCTCTACGACATCGCCTTGGAGGTGGCCAAGCGCATAACCTACTCAACCGCCCGAGCAACATTCGGGTTCCAGGACAGCACAAACCTAGGCTGGATCTTCTGGCCCGCCGTCCAGGCCGTTCCCTGCTTCATCCACAAGAAACTCACAGGCGAAAACGTGCCCGCGCTGATACCTGCTGCGATAGACCAAGACCCATACTGGCGCGTAACGCGCGACATCGCACAGAAACTTGGCTATCATAAACCTGCGCAGATCCACGGCCGCCTGCTACCAGGCCTCGGCGGAAGCGGCAAGATGAGCGCCTCAGAACCCGAAAACAGCATATTCACAACAGACCAACCTGAAGCAGTCAAGCGAAAGATATGGAACGCCTTCACAGGCGGCAAACCCACACTGGCCGAACAGAAGGAAAACGGAGGCAACCCCGAAATCTGCACCATCTTCCAATACTTCTTCTACCTGTTCGAAGAAGACGACAAGAAAATGACCGAAAGAGCAAGACAATGCAAATCAGGCGAAGTGATGTGCGGCGACTGCAAGAAAGACCTCGCCGAACGCGTCAACGAGTTCCTCGCAGAACACCAAAAGAAACGCGAAAAAGCAAAAGACACAATCGACAAGTTCCACGTGAAACGCTGAGGCGAAACAGAATGCCAGGAAAAGTCGCCGTAGACCTTCAACATGCCTGCATGCTCCTCCACCCGATGCACACCGTACTCGTCACATGCAAAGGCAAGACCGGAAAGCCAAACATCATAACTCTCGCCTGGGCAATGCCCACCTCAATGAACCCACCCCTCGTCGCCGTAAGCATCGCACCACGAAGAGCGCGCGCGCCACCTAACCTAAACGCCACCAAGACGTGACTTCGATGAGCGAATTCGACGCATCTGCCATTGAAAAGTTCAGGCAGTCTGGCAAGATCCTTCGCGAAGTCCGCGAGGAGATGAAGTGTTTCGTACACGAAGGCATGCCTATTATCGACGTGTGCGAGAAAGCCGAAGGCCTCATACGCGAGAAAGGGGGCAAGCCCGCGTTTCCGTGTAACGTCTCAATAAACGAAGTCGCCGCCCACTACACGTCGCCTCCAGGCGACAAGAATACGATCCCGGAAGACTCCTTGGTCAAAGTGGACATAGGTGCCCACGTTGACGGCTACGTGGCCGACACGGCAGTCACCATGTGCTTCAACCCAGAGCATTCAAACCTCGTGGAAACAGCTGAACGCGCGCTGAAGACCGCCATAGACAATATCCTCCCCGACATGTCTACCGCAAAGCTCGGCGCAGTGATCGAGAAAACCATAAAGTCCCGTGGCCTGAAGCCGATTTCGAACCTGACAGGCCATTCAGTCGGCCGTTACGTCGTCCACGCAGGCACCTCACTGCCCAACGTGTCCCACCTCTTTTCCTCAAGAATCAAGCTGGGCGGAGTATACGCCATCGAGCCCTTCGTCACTCTCCCTGACGCCGCCGGCAAGGTTGAAGACGGAGAGCAAGTGGCCATCTTCCGCTTCGTCAAATCAAGGTCATTGAAGAATCCACAGGCCAAGCAGCTCTTGAGGCACATAGAGGAGAATCTGAAGACGTTGCCTTTCGCGGAACGTTGGTTGCAAGGCATAGTTCCGCAAGAGAGCTACCGCAAGGCATTCAGCGAGCTCTTGACGTCCAAGGCCCTGATGGGGTACCCTATCTTCGTTGAGGCCAGCAAGAAACCTGTTGCGCAGGCAGAGCACACAGTTCTAATAGTCGAAGACGGATGCGTAGTCCTAACCTAAGATGGGAAGGAATCCTTTTCCTTGTCCTTGACTTCCCTGTAAATCGCCGTTATCAGCGTTTTCGCCTTGCATTTCTGGCACGGCTCGCCCTCCTTAAAGATGTAGTCGCCGCGCTGGAACTCTCTAACGTTCTTGAATCCACAGGCCTTGCATTCAACAGTCGTCGTTATCGGCGGCGACTCGATCCTCGTGCGTAGCATTCTGCTTCTTACCTGGAACAGCGTGTAGGCTGAGAAGATCACTCCTACGGCGCCCAATATCAGTAGGTACATGGCTATTTCCTGTCCGGCAACCTCAGGGTTGTTCATGATGTAGGAGGCAAGCATTATGGCTGACAGCGATAGAGCCACGGCTGCAAGTATTACTATCCACACGCGTGACGGGATTCTTGTCGGTTGAGATGATGTTTCCTGCATTCTTTCACTTTCCTATTGTCCGACTCCTATCGAGTTGCCGATGCCTGCGATTATTATCTTGTCGCCTTCCTTTGTCCTTTCCAAGACAACCTGCTTTATCCTCTCAATGGCCTTGTCTGCAGCGTCAAAGATCTCCTTGCGCATCGGCGAAACAGCGTCGCCCACATCTTCCTTTATTATCACTGCGTTTACTGGTATGTGGTATTTGAGGAGGGCTTCTTCAATCTTGAACTGGTCTACGCCGGGTCCTCCTATGGCTGCGCCGATTCCCTCGGACACCTCGCCTACAGGTTCGCCTTCAAGCTTAATCGCGGCGTCGATCATGATCAGGTTGGCAATCTTGCCCTCATTCTCTTCGATCACCGTCTTGATGGCATCCCCGGGCTTGCCCACATTTCCGCCGGGGCCTTCTGCTTTGATTACGAATGCAGTGCGGCCTTCCATCGGCACGGTGGCCACAACGCAGTCCTTGTCTATCTTGCGTTTCTCGTATCCGAACGAGAGTTTCGCGGCCACGAGCGCGCCGGCGCCGTCGCCTATCGGCTGCCCGTATGCGAAAGCCTTGAGCGCGCTGGCGTAGGCCTCTGCCTCGCGCATGATCAAGGGCAGAATCATCTGTATCTGCATTATGACATAGAGGCTGAGCGTTTTCTTGCCCAACAAGTAAAAGTGCCTTATAACCTTGTATATGTAGTTGAGCGCCATCTCCGCCTCAAGCGTGTTTTCCAGGTTGTTCACCTGAGTATCGTCTGCAGCAGGCGCCATGGCCTTGACCTCGTCTTTCAGGCGCGTGTCTCTGACGTCGAGAATGTGCTCAAGCTTCCAGACTAGCCCTGCAGGGTCCATGTTCTGCGGGCTGATCGCGAAGTATTCAAGGAACCTGTCCACTCTGGCCGTTGGGTCCGTCTGCGGCTTGCCGATTTCCTTGATCGTTTCAATCGTGATCTTGCGTCCTTCATCCTTTATGTATTTCAGCCTGTAAAGCGAGCCTTGGACCTCCCTGATCATGACGTACGTCTGGATTCTCTGCCCATAGACCATGAAAGCGAAGAAAAAGATGTAAAAGACAACCGTCAAAACCCATGAGTATTCTCCAAGAGGCTCCTGTGCAATCTTGTTCTGCAACGAGGCCGTCAAAGCTACAGTGTTCACAAACTCACCTTTCGAAAGACATGCAAGCCCTTAGTTATAAGTTTTAGGTAATTCTCCCCCGAAAAACATGGTTAATAAGGCATGTTTAGGTGAGGTTGCCAGCTTTCTCGGGTTCACGTGGCCGAAGACCACACTACCACCGGGAACGGAACGCGGTTTAACTTCTGAGTTCGGTATGGGATCAGGTGGGACCCGCGCCCTATGACCGGCAAACCCCAAAATACACCCGCATCTTGCCCTCATTAACCTTTCGCTTACCAGCATTCGAAGCCTTCTCTCGAATCCAGTTTCAGACGGAACAACGCATATATTTCAAGCCCGCCAGTTACCTTAGATGACCTAGATGGTGGGGTCGTAGTCTAGGCAGGTATGACGACACCCGCCCAGACAATCACAACACCTGCCCAGATGGAACAAGAAATAGCCGACTTCAAACTAGCACAACAGAAAGATGGCAGAGCAGAAGAAACTATCAAATCGAGAATCCAAGCACTACGCCAAGTCTCAAAGATATGCGACATAGACGACCGCGAAATCGTCAAGTTGTGGCTATCAGACCAAAAGAACGAACACCACTTTACAAAGGCTTGCACATGGAACAATAGAACCAAAACCAAATTCGTAGACACTTACACCGCCTACCTACGCCACACAGAAAAAACGTGGAATCCACCCCACTATACAGTCACCGAAAGACTGCCGTTCATCCCGACAGAAGAAGAGATCGACGTTCTAATCGCAGGAAGCGGAAAAGTCCTATCAGCCGTCCTGCAAACACTAAAAGAAACAGGAATGAGAATCGGTGAACTGACACTACTAACGCCCCTTAACCTAGACACTGAACGCAAAGCGTTAGCCGTGGCACCAGAGAAAGGAAGCAATCCACGCATACTCCCGATAAGCGATATACTGATAGGGATGATAAAGAATCTACCACAAGACCCACGCGCCCACTACAAAACCCTACTTCAACCACACAAAGACACCTTACGAGACTACCTATGCACACAACGAAAAGCACTAGCCACACGACTCAACAACCCACGACTGACAAAAATGGGATTCCACACACTACGCCACTGGAAAGGAACAATGTTATACCACGAAACCAAAGACCTACGCCACGTCCAAAAAATACTAGGACACAAACAAATAACATCAACCGTCATATACGAGAACACCGCTTGCGCCCTATGGCTACAAGACACAGACAACTACACCTGTAAAGTAGCCCACAACGAAGCCGAAGAAATCCAACTCATAGAAGCTGGTTTCACACTCGTCAACAACAGAGGAGAACTCGCCTTCTACAAAAAGAGAAAGTGAATCTATTTCTACGGTTGGGCGCGGGCGCGCCCAACGATACGCGAAGGCCGTGAGAACCGCCCACCGCCCCCTTTTTTCTATTCGATCAACAATGACAACACTGCACCAAGACAGCTACCAGAAGTGAATGAAACTATGCACCGCACTCGCAATCGACACCAACGCCCCCACTAACCCCGACACCAGATTAAACAACGTCGAAGCAGCGTTCCCAATAGGCGTAAACGAACCTTGTTCAGCACTCGTTACACCCGCATCCAGACACCAGAAAGCGCGCGCGCCACGCGCTCCACTCAGAACAAGCAATAATACATATATTTAGAGTGTGGAATGTGTTGTCTGTAGTCTGTGGGGTCGTAGTCTAGGCAGACGATTCGACCGACAAATCGAACGGCCAAAGTATGACGACGGGCTCCAGAATGTAGCAACGGGTTTGCTGACCAGAACGCTGGAATGACGAAGTTCTGGAGCTGTCACGGAGAAACCCGTAGGTCTGCGGTTCAAATCCGCACGACCCCACCACTAACCAACTGCGTTCGATCGATGCGCAAGTCGCTTCGCTCCTTTCGCCCAAACCAATAACAAACGCGCGCTAGTCAAACAAAGAGTATTGAGTAGGAAAGCCCATAGAGAATTATGAAGAATACTCCCGCTTTCCTATCGAGTTTTT
>CAYHAK010000008.1:6915-46897 GCA_964354625.1 uncultured Candidatus Bathyarchaeia archaeon | reverse complement strand
CGACCTTCTGCACGTCAAGCAGATGTCCTACCGAGCTAGACTACCGGCCCATTGAGATAGTCTACTTTCGTTTCCAATATATAGCTACTTCGTCTTTCTTGCCGCAGCGTTCGCGCGCGGATAGGTTCTCTGTCTCGGCTGCAGAATACGTGGCAAACAAAGCGCTATGCGTGAACAAAGGATTTTAGGTTGGTGTGCCTACTCTGGGAGCGTGTGCCGGGGTGGCAGAGCGGATAATGCGCAGGCCTTGAGAGCCTGTGGATCTTCGGGTCCGCGCGGGTTCGAGTCCCACCCCCGGCGCCACCGACAGAAGCACGTGGCTGGTTAAGCGTGGGTTTGTGTTTCAAAAAGAATGAGGGGGACGTTGAGGCGTATTATAAGCCCAGAAAGCCCAGCAAGTTGTACCGCACAATCAGCGCTGCAAATAGGGTTCCAATGAGCGACATTACGGTGATCATAGTGTTCAATGAAGGGCCAGCTGTGTCTTTGAATGGATCGCCTACGGTGTCGCCTACAACGGCTGCTTTGTGCGCGTCTGAGCCTTTGCCTCCGTATTTGCCTGACTCGATCAGTTTCTTAGCGTTGTCCCAGAGGCCGCCTGCATTCGACATCAACAAAGCCAGCAGCAGGCTAGAGAATATTGCGCCCGCCAGATATCCGCCCAAGGCTTCGATTCCTCCCACGAAGCCCACTACCAACGTGGCTACGATTGACACTATGCTTGCAGGCAACAGTTCGCGTATGGCTCCCACAGTGGCTATGTCAACGCATTTGTTGTAGTCAGGTTTCACGCCCGGCTTGCCTTCCTTCAAGCCCGGAATCTCCTTGAACTGTCTTCGGATCTCAGCGATCATTCTGGAAGCGTTTCTGCCTACGCCGAGCATTACCATTGCCGAGAACAATGCAGGCATCGCCACACCGATGAGGGCACCGAAAAGGACAAACGGGTTCATCAGACTGAAGTCAACGATCACTTTCGGGTCTGTGAGTGGAAGGCCGGGGTTTGCAGCGCGAAGTGCGCTTTCAGCTGTCTCTTTGAAGGCTGCCAGCAACGCGATGACAGTCAGACCTGCTGCGCCGATGGCGAACCCTTTCGTTATTGCTTTGGCCGTGTTTCCTGCCGCGTCAAGTTCGTCTGTTACGGCTATTGCCTCTTCACTGAGGCCAGACTGCTCTGCTACGCCTTTAGCATTGTCCACAACCGGCCCGTAAGCGTCGTTTGAAACGGTCAATCCGACGATTGAAAGCATTCCGAGCGCTGCCATGGCTATTCCGAACACGGCGAACGATAGTGGAGCGTTGGGATTCAGGTTTCCCTGACCCAGAGGTTCAAGCAGCTTGTAAGATACTGCAGCGGCGATCGCTATTCCGATCAACGGTAGAAGGACGCTTCGCAGACCGTATGAGAAACCTGTTATGATGTTGATTGCTGGCCCACTGGTTGAAGCTTCAGCCGTCTTCAGGACAGGAGCCTTATCCTCCGAGGTGAAGTAGTCCGTAGTAACACCGATCACGACGCCTGCGATCAGACCTGTGAACGCTGCGCCCCAGATTCTCCAGTCATAGCCCAAGTAGTATGTAGCCGCTGCCGTGAGAACACCGAAGATGGTGCAAGTGACATATGTGCCCATGTTGAGGGCGGCACCAGGATTGCCTCCTTTGCCGACCCTGACGGTAAAGGCGCCTATGATTGAAGACAGAATGCCTATGCCTGCGAACACGAGCGGGATCTGCACATAAAGTCCAGCTGTGTTGGTTATGCTGGTCAAGGCCAAGCCGAGGACCATGGCAGAGAATATGCTGGCCACGTAAGAGTCGAACAGGTCTGCGCCCATGCCGGCCACATCGCCCACGTTGTCGCCGACGTTGTCAGCGATCACTGCAGGGTTTCTTGGATCGTCTTCGGGTAAGTCGAGTTCCACCTTGCCCACGAGGTCAGCGCTGATGTCCGCAGTTTTCGTAAAGATGCCTCCTCCTGCTTTCGCAAACAGTGCCAGTGAACTTGCGCCAAAGCTGTAGCCCAGCACGATGTTCGGGTCTCCGGTGGCAAAGTAGACGATGCTTACGCCGAGCAGGCCGACGCCGACGACCGAGAATCCCATGACGGCTCCTCCGCGGAAGCCTATCGGGAACGCCTTGTTCAAGCCCTCTTGCGCGGCGTGGGCAACTTTGGCGTTTGCCTTCGTGGCCACGTTCAAGCCCAAGTAGCCTGCAAGCGCGGAACATGTTGAGCCAAACATGAAGGCCATCGTCATCTCGATGTTCTTCAACGGATCGCTAGTGGCCCAGATCGGGCCTGGTATGAAGAGTACGAGCAGTACGCTCACAACGGCTACGAAGACTGCCAGTGTTCTGTATTCCCTCTTGAGGAAGGCGTTTGCTCCGCTTCTTATGAGGCTAGAAATTTCCTTCATCTTGTCGCTGCCGCTGTCCTGCTTGTTAATGTACCTAAGGAAGTAGAACCCAACCAAAATCGAGATCAATGCAGATATTGGTGCTATGAACCATGCTTCAGACATTCTTTCGCTTCTCCTTTTATCTCCCCTTTTTTGGGAAACTCTAGTGTCTTGCTGGTTCTCTTATAAACTTATTTGCCGAAGCGCGGTTTTCAGAAGAAAAAGTTAAAAGTATCTCGGGAAATGGCTTATTGTTCTCGACCGAGGGTGAACTGATTGGCGAAATCTTGGCACGCTATGGAAACTGACGAGGCTTTGAATGACCTTAACGTGAAGCAAGATGGTCTGAGTCCTGAAGAAGTGCAAAAGCGCCTTGAGCAGCATGGTCTCAACGTGCTGAAGAAGGAAAAGGGCCCCTCTCCGATCAAGATGTTTTTTGAACAGTTTGCAGACATTTTGATGATCATCTTAATGATTGCAGTGGCCCTGTCAATAGGTTCATATTTCATCAAGCAAGATGTCGGCGAGCTCTATGATGCAGGCGTGATCGTTGCTATAGTCTTGGCAACCGCGATCCTAGGATTTGTTGAAGAGTTTCGATCTGAGAAGGCGGTCGAGGCACTGAAGAAGATGACGGCGCCCACAGCCGTGGTCGTGCGCGGAGGAAAAGAGATCAAGATAGAAACCAGCCAGATCGTTCCAGGGGACGTAATACTGCTATACACGGGTGACAAGGTTCCCGCGGACGCGAGACTCATTGAAGCCATCAACCTTAAGATCGATGAAGCAGCCCTTACGGGCGAGTCGTCGCCAGTCAGCAAGATCACTGGCACGTTACCTGAAGAAGCACCGCTCAACGACCGACGAAACATGGCTTTCACAGGCACAATCGTGGTCTATGGAAGAGGCAAAGCGGTTGCCACCTCAACTGGAATGAACACGGAGTTCGGCAAGATTGCAAAGATGGTTCAGACCACTGGGGAAGAGACGACGCCTCTTGAGAAAAGAACGACTTCCATTGGCAAGTGGATAGGCGTGATGTCTATCGCCATCTGCTTGACAGTGGCGTTGATAGGGTTTGTTGAAGGACGCGATTGGCTTGACATGATTTTGTGGGGAATAAGTCTTGCTGTGGCGGCGGTTCCCGAGGCTTTGCCAGCTATTGTGACAGGCACACTCGCCGTAGGCATGTATCGAATGGCGAAAGTGAACACCGTAGTAAAACGCCTGCCAGCTGTTGAAACCCTTGGATGCACCAGCGTCATCTGCTCGGACAAGACCGGAACCATGACAAAGGGCGAGATGACAGTCCAGAGAATATGCGTCAACGGAGAAACCCTCAAAGTATCTGGAGTCGGCTACGAACCTGAAGGCGACTTTCTCTTCGAAGACAAAAAGATGGATACCAGCGGCTTGGAGCTGCGCACTCTATTGACTGTCGCGACCTTGTGCAACGATTCAAAACTGGAGAAGGACACGAACACTGAGCGCTGGGTCATCAAGGGCGATCCCACTGAGGGAGCGCTAGTAGTCGCAGCGGCAAAAGCCAAGCTGTGGAAGGAGGAGCTGGAGCAGAAGCAACCGCGAATAGGCGAGATTCCATTCTCCTCTGAAAGGAAACGCATGACCACTATTCATGCTGATGCTGGCAAGAAGAAAACGGCATACATGAAGGGGGCACCAGAGCTTGTGCTTGAAAAGTGTTCAAGGATGCTTGCCGACGGAAAAGTTCGCAAGATGACCCAGGGTAATAGAACGGAGATTCTGAACGTAACTGAGGCAATGGCCAGGCAGGCGCTCAGAAACTTGGGCTTTGCCTTCCGCGAACTGCCTGACAACGTAGAGAACTACGACGAGAAGATCGAGAAGGACTTCGTTTTTGCTGGAATCATGGGCATGATTGACCCTCCACGGGATGAGGTGAAGGATGCCATTTACATCTGCAGAAAGGCAGGCATAGATGTGGTGATGGTGACAGGAGACCACAAGCTCACGGCGGTCGCCGTTGCGAAGGAACTTAACTTGCTGGGCGAAAACGACGAAGAAGGAAAAGTGCTGACTGGCGAAGAACTGGAGAAGATGAGCGATGAACAACTGGTCGAGGTAGTCGAGAAAGTCGTTATTTACGCTAGGGTCTCGCCTGAGCATAAGATGAGGATAGTCAAGGCATGGAAGGCAAAGGGCCGTATAGTGGCAATGACCGGGGACGGCGTTAACGACGCACCAGCACTCAAAATGTCTGACATAGGCATTTCAATGGGCATAACAGGCACAGAGGTCACCAAAGAAGCGTCCGACATGGTTTTGACGGATGACAACTTTGCCTCGATTGTTAAGGCTGCCAGAGAAGGCCGCGAAATATACGATAACATCAAGAAATACCTGACCTACCTGCTGCGCTGCAATATAATGGAAATCTTAGTTATGTTCATCAGCGTGGTGTCGGTCCCCTATCTGGCCAGACTGATTTCACCGGACGTCGTAGGCATGACAAGCGCCACCACAAGTGACGCTACAATCGCCCTGACGGCAACACAGTTGCTTTGGGTGAACCTCACAACAGACGGCTTGCCTGCCATAGCCCTAGGAGTTGACCCTGGTGACCCTGACCTTATGGAGAGGAAGCCCCGAGACCCGAATGAAAGCATTTTCACGCGCGATGTTAAGATCTACTTAAGCGTCGTGCCTATCGTAATGACGGCTTTGCTGCTGTTCGGCTACTTCTTCTACAAGCCCTGGGAGGGTGCAGCACAGCTGACTGAGGCGAGGACACAACTGTTGACGGCAATGATATTGATGGAGCTGGCCAACGCGGTTTCCGCCCGCTCACTGAAGTACCCAGTCTTCAAAGTGGGCGTATTCAAGAACAGGTTCCTGTGGTACGCGATACTCTCGTCGTTCGGCCTTCAGCTACTCGTGCTCTACGTGCCAGGCCTCAACTCGCTGTTCGACGTCACAGCACCTGAGCCGCTCGACTGGGCTTTCGCCATACTGTTCACGGCGATAGTATCCAGTTCGCTGGAACTCGGCAAGTATGTTGCCAGCAAGAGACGGAAAGCAAAGCCTCGGAAAGCTTTAAATTGAAACATGACGAACAGTGCTTCAAATGCTAAGGAGAAGGATGGAGAAGAATGAGCGGAAAACTGTCGAATCCGGCACCTCTTGGACTGCTAGGCTTCGGAATAACCACGGTTCTCTTGAACTTTGTGCATAACTTTCAGGGAGGCGCAGTAGACAGCATGATTCTGGGTATGGGCCTGGCCTACGGTGGGCTTGCCCAAGTCATCGCGGGCATAATGGAGTACAAGAACGGCAACACTTTCGGCACCGTGGCCTTCACGTCTTACGGCCTTTTCTGGTGGTCCTACGCGTTCCTGAACCTGCTGCCCAAAAGCATCCTATTCAGCGGATACTACGACATGTCAAGACTGCCTGAATCATTGATGGCGTACTTCCTGATGTGGGGAATCTTTACGCTGGGCATGTTCTTTGGCACGTTGAAGAAGAACCGCGCGCTGCAGTTCATATTCATGAGCCTGACGATACTGTTCTTCCTGCTCGCCGTCAGGTTTGGCCTGCTGGCATACACATCGATGACCGCCGCCGATCTGGAGCTATACACTCGCGTAATGGGTATCGAAGGCATAGTCTGCGGCCTGAGCGCCGTTTACCTGGCTATCGCTGAAGTGCTGAACGAAACCTACGGAAAAACCGTGCTACCCATCTGCCCTACGAGCTGAGAACTGCCTTCACCCTTTTTCATTTTTTTCAATCGAGAAGGTTTATATTTTCGAAATCATGATTCTCTCAAAATTCACAGAAGGTTAGATAATGTCAGAAGCCAGCTTGCCATTTAACGATAAAGTGTTACCTGGAAAAGCTTTGAAAGAGGAATGGGAGAGGTCAATCAAGAACCCACAGGAGTTCTGGGCCGAGAAGGCCAAAGCCATCGACTGGTTCAGAACATGGGACAAGGTGCTTGACGACTCGAATCCGCCGTTCTACAAGTGGTTCAAGGGCGGAGTCCTCAACATAAGCTACAACGCACTAGACAGGCATATCGACACGCCGAAGAGGAACATGCTTGCCTACATCTGGGAAGGCGAAAACCCAAACGAAGTCAGAACCTACACATACTACCAGCTGTACCGTGAAGTGAACAAACTCGCGAAAGTGTTCAAGGACTTCGGTCTAAAGAAGGGCGACCGAGTGGCAGTCTACCTACCAATGGTTCCCGAACTGCCGATTACGCTGCTGGCAATCGTGCGCGTCGGCGGAGTACACACGGTGGTGTTCTCAGGCTTCAGCGCCGAATCGCTGGCAGACAGGATCAACGACTGCCAAGCCAAGGTTCTTGTCACAGCAGACGGAGCCTACAGAAGAGGAAAAACCGTCACGCTCAAAGAAACAGCCGACAGAGCACTTGTCAACACGCCAACAATCGAAAAAGTGATAGTCATCAAGAGAACAGGCCAGCAGGTTCAGATGAAAGAGGGACGCGACGTCTACTACAATGAGGCACTGGCGAAGGTGGAAGCCAACGCTTACGTTGCGCCTGAGCCGATGGAGGCAAATGACCCACTGTTCATACTCTACACGTCGGGCACGACGGGGAAGCCAAAGGGAGTGCAGCACGGCACAGGAGGCTACCTAGTGTGGGCTTACTGGACGCTGAAATGGGGCTTCAACCCGAACGACAAGGACATCTGGTGGTGCACCGCTGACGTCGGCTGGATCACAGGCCACACCTACAACGTTTACGCACCGCTGACGATGGGAATAACATCGCTCATATTCGAAGGCACGCCAGACTACCCAGCAAATGACAGATGGTGGGACATAATCGAAAAACACGGAGTCACAATACTTTACACGACACCCACGGCCATCAGAATGTTCATGAAGTTCGGCGAAGAATGGGTCAAGAAACATGACATAAGCTCATTAAGGCTGCTGGGAACAGTAGGCGAGCCGATCAACCCTGAGGCGTGGAAATGGTACTACCGCGTGATAGGCAGAGAGACGTTGGCAATCATTGACACTTGGTGGCAGACAGAAACAGGAGGCTTCATGATTGCGCCGCTGCCAGGCTTGGAGCTTGTGCCACTGAAGCCAGGCTCAGCCACGAACCCGTTGCCAAGCATACTCGCCGAGGTCTGGGACGAGAAAGGCCAGCCAACACCAACAGGAATCAAAGGCTTCCTAGTTATCAAGACACCGTGGCCGGGAATGCTTGAAACCATCTGGAGGGATCCAGACAGATACAAGCAGACCTACTTCGGAAGATGGCCAAACATCTACTACACAGGTGACTACGCAGTCAAAGACCCAGACGGGTACTTCTGGCTGCTCGGAAGGGCAGATGAGGTGCTCAAAGTAGCAGGCCACAGAATAGGAACAGTCGAACTCGAAAGCGCACTCGTATCGCACCCCTCAGTCTCGGAAGCCGCAGTCATGGGCAAGGAAGACGCTCTCAAAGGCGAAGTCCCCGTGGCCTTCGTCACGTTGCGAAGCGGATTCTCGCCCTCAGACGAACTCCGCGCGGAACTCGTGAAACACGTCAGAAACACCATAGGCCCAATCGCCACACCAGACGCCATCGTAATCGTCAACAAACTGCCCAAAACACGCAGCGGAAAGATCATGCGCAGACTCCTCAAAGCAGTGCTACTCGGAGCAGCTCTGGGCGATACGACGACGCTGGAAGACGAAGCCTCAGTCGAAGACGTCAAAGCCACATACGAAGAAATGAGAAAGCAGCTCGAAAAGAAGCCTTAAACGCTTCTTTCACAGCGCGCGCGTTGTTCGACAAGCTTACTTCCGATATTCCTATGGAAGGCAGGGTTTCAAGCAGCATCGCGCCACACTCCAATCGGTGTAGTTGAGCCACGGTTTGCTCGCCTTATGGGAATCGTGCGATGATCGTCTCAGGTTTTCCGTGACAGGAAGGCTGTAGACTCTTTTACGACCAACTCATGTAGCCTTTCCCGGTTATCTGCCGTTACCTCAAACAGCTTCGCATCTTCCATTTCATTCAACTCCACGATCAAGGGATTCCTCTCCCGCCAGTGGACGACGGTAATGATAAGCTTCATGCTCTGAACAGCCTTGGCGACGGCTTCTTTGAAACTGCTTGAGAACAACTCCATGGGTCCGATCTCGTCTATGGCGATGACCTGGCAACTCTCAACAGCTCTTGTTATTGCGGCGACACCGACATGGTTTAGATCTTCGAGATTGACGTGGTATCTGCCGACTTGTGGACCTTGCTTCTGATCCACGTGAGCAAGCCAGCCATGCTCGTTGCCGCTCAGGCTTAGGATCTCGAAGCCAACCCTGTTTCCATGTGACCGAATCTCGCGACTGATCATTCCTCCTACTATGTAGCCTTTAGACTTCAAAACTTCAACTGTTTTGAGAAGAACGGTTGTTTTGCCGACCCCTGGTCTGCCTGTCAGGAGCAATACGTGCTTCAACTGTTTCTTCGACCCAGAATCAAAGGTCGTTGTCCGTCTAGAAGTGTCTTTCGCGCGAAGAAAAACAGACACCTAGCCTGCGGTAGACCCACTGACAAAGTTAATACCTAGCAGGGCACAAAATGCTCGGCATCAACAGGGCTGAAGGGGAGACAAAGTGCATCTGGAAGAAATGAAAAAAGAAATAGAAACGCTTGTTCTTGAGAAGGGATTCTACAACAAGCGCGAGGACATCCCTAAGAAGTTGCTGTTTGCTTTCATCGAACTGGGTGAAGCCAGTGACTCCTGGAAGAAAGGCGAACTCGAAGAAACAATCGCTGAAGAGCTCATTGACACGATATTCTACATTCTGGACGCGAGCAGACTGGCATGTCCGTCAGTAAACATGGACGAGATGTTTAGGAGGAAACTTGAGAAGAACAAGAATCGATCTTTCCAGTACGGAGAAGGACACAGAACCAAACCACGATCAGTATGAATGATTCGCACTTTGCTGGGAAGGACTCATGACCAAGGCTGCATCTTCTCTGTGCCATGATTGCCGTTTCTGACCTATGAGGCAGGGCTCCCCTGTGGTTGAAGGTACATGAACCAATGTATAGGGGGCATAAATCCCCTTTTCGCGCACGTGTCAGGGATAGAATCTTCTTGTGGTCCTCGGAAACGGTATAGAGTCTATTATGTTGTCCAGGTCAAGCATCCACGTTAGCACTCTTTCCAAGCCCATGCCGAAGCCAACGTGCGGAACAGTACCATACCTCCGCAAATCCAAATACCAATCATAATCCTTCTCGCTCATACCCATGTCCCTGATCCGCTTGACAAGCATCTCCTTATCATCCTCTCTCGCACCGCCTGTCGAGATTTCACCTATCCTAGGCACGAGCATATCCGCAGACATGGCCACTTCCGAATGATCCCTGTGTATCTTGCAGTAAAATGCCTTAATCTCTGTCGGATAATCAAATATGAAGAACGGCTTGCCGAACTCGTCAGCCAAAGCCTTCTCGTCCTCATAGCCCAAGTCCTCTCCCCAACGTTTCTCTATGCCCTTTGCCTTAAGCTTCTCAAGCGCCTCAGTGTACGTGATCTTAGGAAACGGCGCCTCAACCGAAGCTACCTTCGACAAATCAGCACCAAGCTCCACAAACTCCTTCCCGCACTCTTCAGCGGTTCGCTTGCACACGTACGCAAAAAGCTCCTCTTCAAGCCGCATCAGGTCGCCCATGTCCGCAAAAGGCCATTCGCCCTCAATGTGCCAGTACTCAGTCAAATGCCTAATCGTCCGACTCTTCTCAGCCCTAAACGAAGGCGCGATACAATACACGTTCTCCAACGAATAGATCAGAACCTCAAGATAAAGCTGAGAACTCTGCGTCAGATACAGGCTTTGGTCGAAGTATTTGAGGCCGAAAAGTGTTGATCCGCCTTCGCACGCGCTGGTGATAAACATGGGCGGCGAAACCTCCGTGAACTTCCGGCTCTTGAAAAACTCCCTCGCAAACTCGAGAACCTGACCTCGCACATGCATGACTAGATTCATCTTGCGACTACGAAGCCACAAATGGCGAGTATCCCGAAGAAACTCCTCACTTTTGTCCCTGGCAATCGGAAAAAGCTCAGCCAACCCAACGATCGAAATGCCCTCCGCAGCAATCTCAAACCCGCCTGGAGCCCTCTCATCCTTTCTGACCAAACCCTCAAGCGTAAGCGACGATTCTGTGGTAAGCTTCTCCGCGCTGCTCCACGCTGGACTCTCCTTCTTTGCAGTACACTGGATCACGCCTGTCGAGTCGCGCAGAATCAGAAAGATGGTTTGCTTGCTTTCCCTTTTACGGTAGACCCAGCCCCTGACCGTGACTTTCTTGCCTTCGTGCTTCCCTTCCAGAACCTCGTTTATGGGCACAACCGACATTAGCTTCAACCTTGCCTATGTTTCCAAACCTAGAACGGCAAAGCCCCTTTTAAGGTTTAAACCTGCTTAGTGCCTGCCTCAAAAACCTTGAAAAACACAAGAAGCGAGATTGGCGCAGCACCTATAGCCAGCATCACGAATGGCAGTGGCCTCCAAACGTAGGAGTAGAGCAGGCCTATCAGCAGCTGCGAAAACGCCTGGCTGAGGTAGATGAAGAACTGGCTGCAGCCCACGACCTTGCCTCGCAGATCCCTCGGTGTCAAGTCACCTAGGAGCGACTGGTAACTGCTTGACTGCAGCACCTGACCCAGCCCGAAGAAGAAGAACGCCACAAGAAGCCAGTAAAAGTCAGCATAAACAAAAACGGCCATAGCAGGAACGTAGCAGAGGTATCCCGCGACAAGGAAACCCTTTCGCCCTACTCTATCCATTCTGACGCCTGCAACTATCGCGGGTATCGCGGCGCTCAAAGCCATGAAAGCCATGACAATCGCCCACTGAAACTTCTGAATATTCAGAACGTCAGCCGCGTAGACGACGAAGTACGTGTTGCAGGCCGCAAGCAGGCTGTTGATGGCCAAGCTTGACAAGAAAAGATAGAAAGCCGACCTCGGAACCTTTCCCCACACGCTCAGGCTCTCGCGCACCGACCTTGGATACTCCCTCAACGCGTCCAGAAAATTGGGACGATCACCCTCAACACCAGAAGGCAGCGTTTCCTTGAGCTTATGCCGGATGACCGCAGCTGCGAAGTAGGCCACCGTGACTATGGCATAAGCTACACGCATACCCAAATCAAACGTGAAAGTCAGAATCAGGAAGCCAGCTATGATCGAAGCCGGCAACGAGGCAAGATTCGTGACAACCGACTGAAGCGTAAACCCAGCACCACGATTCTCAGGCGAAACCGAATCAAGCATGATCGCAAACAACGCAGGCTGATAGAACAGGCAAAGATTCTGCAACATCAATCCCAGCGCAATGAAATGCCAGGAAGGCGCAACCACGAAGAAGATCGAAAACAAGGCAACTCCAAACGTCATGGAGAACACCAACCACCTTCTACCATGCTTGTCTGCAAGATAGCCTCCTGGAAACTGCACCAGCGCAAGCGCAATCGAACCCGAGAAGGCTATCACGCTCAGGAGAAAGTCACTTGCACCCAACTCCCGATAATAGAGACCTGCATAAGTGTTCGGAATAGGCGAAGCAAAGAACATCAGAATCCACGTTACTGTGAGCAGTAGAAAATTGCCCCTCACAAACGAGTATTTGCCCCGAAGACGTGAAAACGGGTTCATCCTCAACGTGCGAGGCAAAACTGGGATATAAACCGTAACGTGCAGGCGCAAGGATGCGATCATAGCACCTGCAGACACCGCTGCCAATTGCCAGCCCATAATTCTTAAATCTCAGGCACCCGAGTTATCAAGCGGTCAAAGAATGCATAGTGACACGGAAAGCAGCCACAAACTGCGGATGCTAAAACGCTCCGCAATCGCCATATCGAGCGTCATTGTGGTCGAACTTGTTCTTGGTCAGATCGTTAACAGTCTAGCGATCATAAGCGACGGTTTGCACGCAATGCTAGATGCCATGTCAACACTCGCGCTCCTCGTCGCAACCAGAGCCTCACTTAAACCGCCCGACGAAGAACACATGTACGGCCATGAGAAATTCGAGTCAATAGGTGGACTGATGGGCGGAATCGCGTTGATTGGTGTGGCATTGTTGATAATCTATGAGGCAATACTGAAGATACTCAGCCAGCAGAACGTCAACCTAGAAATCGGATACGTAGGCTTCGTAGCCATCGGCTACACCTTCTGCATTGACTTCTTCAGAGTAGGAACACTGTTCAGGGCGAAAGACAGCGAAAGCCACACCATGAAAGCAGGATTCTACCACGCCGTCGCAGACCTAAGCTCAACAATCATAGCCCTGATAGGGTTCGGACTAGCCAGTCTAGGGTTCTACTTCGGAGACTCCATCGCCTCAATCGTGCTCGGCAGCCTGCTCTCATACCTCAGCATCAGACTCGTCTGGAGCAGCGGAATGGAACTCAGCGACACCGTACCCAAAGACATAGCGGACAAAGTCAGAAAGGAAATTTCAGGCACGAAACACGTGCTCAAATGCGAGGGCTTAAAAATCAGAAAAGTGGGCGACAAAACCTACGCAAGAGCCACCGTGCAAGTGCCAGACTATCTCGGGCACGAGGAAGCCCACGATCTGGCCTCAGAAATCGAAGAGAAAATCAAAAACGCGCTCGGAAACGTGGACGTTTCAATACACACTGAACCACATGAAGCTGAGATGTCCACGGAGAAGCTTGTTGAAAAGCTAGCCGTGGAAATTCCAGGAGTAAAAGAAGCCCACGAAGTCACCGCAGCCTACACCGACGGCAAACTCTACATCACCCTGCATGCCCACGTCGACCCCAAACTGCCAATAGCAAGAGCCCACGAGATGGCCGAGCAGGTCGAAAACAAAATAGAAGAAAACATAAAAGACGTCGCCAACGTGACCGTCCACATGGAACCCATCGCAACCAGAAAGCGCAAAGGCCCAATGATCCACGAAAATGAAATAAGAAGAATAATCAGCGAAACCACAGACACCACCCAAGCCTACCGAGTCAAAGGAATCCTAACCTACGTAGCCGACAAAAAACGCTACATAAACATAGACTGTCTCTTCAGCAAACTGACATCGATAGAAGACGCACACAGAATCGCATCAGAAATCGAAGAAAAAGTGAGGATTCACTTCGCCGAAACAATTGTGACCGTCCACATGGAAACAGGGTAAGTCTGTTTCCGTGAAGGACAAACAGCAGCCATCAGACCAATCGCAATTCTCTCATGCTAGTGTGCCAGACCTTAAGACCGTATTTTCAGAAGACCTCTAATCTCCTCCTCAACCTTCTCCATAGGCTTTTCTCCGTCCACAACCACCCAATCACCCATCGGAAGCAACGAAAGCGCTCTCTGCCTAACCAGCCTGAGTTCATCCAAGCTCTCAAACATCTCCTGCTTACCCCGCGTTTCCCGTATGCGCCTGTAAGCCTCTTCCGGACTAACATCAAGAAAAAACATGAAACCCGACGTAGGCACAACAGAAGCGAAAAAACGGTAACCTATCTTGTGCAAAGGAGAAGGCAGATATGCTGTACCCATCAAGTAACGCACGAAAACCACATAGTCAAACCTTCTCCACGAATAGAGCAAGATCGAACGGACAACGTCAAACATGTAGAACACTGCAGAAGCGAAATGCGCGCTCTTCCCTTCGCAGTAAAGAAAGTGTCTAGCCTCCGCGCCAAAGAAATTGTCGCCTGAAGGATGCACTCGCACGAAAACACTCTTCCCCCTGGCCCTAAGAAAGGCGCGAAGCCCAGCCGCCTGTGTATCCTTGCCCGAAGCATCCAACCCATCAATGACCACGAAAACCAAAGCTCAAAGACCTCCACCAGAAAAAAGGAAAGCCAAAACGCTGAACACAGGAACAGTGAGATTGTCAAAGCCCACAGGTGAAAGACCCTCAGCCACAGTCGCAACCAACGCAACCGCAATAGCCGGAACTACCTGCGCAGACAACGAGAACTGGTAGAAAGCGGAGAAGAAGAACATGCTGAGAGCAAGACTGAGAAAACTGCCAATGAACATGGCCGACGAGCCTTCAAGGCTCTTGTTGGCCACCAGCCTGTACTTCCTCCTGCCATACCGCTCACCCACAAGCGAAGCCAAGCTGTCTCCATAAGCCATAGGCAGAACACCCGCAGCGACCACATACGCTCTAGAGGCAAAAAACAACGCGAGAACAGAGTAAGAAATCGCGTAGAAACAAGCCCCAACGGATGCCCTTCCGACGATATTTCCGAAAGCCCCTTCAGTCTCCCGCTCACACCCTTGAAATGAGTATATGGAGACGCAAGAAATGTAACCAGAACAAACGGTGCAGCCACCAAGAAAGGGAAAAAGCCTATCGTGAAAGAAGGGATAACAAACGGAAGATTCCCGATCATCGCGTGTAGAAACTTCCGAGAGGACCTGCGGGAAATATTAAGAGGCTTTTCGATTCTGCTTGCCATAAAAATGACGAGCGCGCGCTAGAACGTAACCATAGCATAGAAGCATCAAAAGAATGTTTGCAGCAAGCTCCTCAAGCATCGGCTCACCATGCGGCTCCGGCGATAAACGAGAACAGCCCGAACAGGAACCATAGCAGGACCGTCTTCTTGACTTTTCTCGCGCTTTCACGTGCGCAGTCCCTGAGAAGCACATACGAGGACAGGACAAGACCGATGTCTGTCACGGCCACGAGAGGCAGAAACCAAACGGAGACGACACCCAAGACCCACGGAATCACGCTCAGCGCAACAGCAGACAGATAGAACAGAGCGGCCGCTACAGCAGCCTTCTTCTCTCCGTAGCGCACAGCCAGAGTCTTCACGCCCTGTGTCTTATCGCCTTGCACATCCACAATGCCTTTAGTTATCTCGCGACCAGTGTTGGACATGAAAACCATCAAAACGAAAAGCAGGACATTCAAACTGACCGAGGAGAGAACCGCGACGTTTCCGTAAACGAAGGGAATGGCCACGCAGGCGCTCACGAGAAAGTTGCCAGGCAACCCACTCCGCTTGCCAGCTGTCGTATAGGCCGAAAAGACCAACCATGCAACAATAGCTGCCAGCAGACAATACAAATTTGTCATGTATGCCGCCACGAAACCTGCCACAGTGAGGATCGACGCAAAGACCAAAGCTCCCTTGGGCCTAACTGCGCCGCTCGGAATCGGGCGATTCGGTTCATTCACCGCGTCTATCTCTCGGTCGTAGTAGTCGTTTATGGCCATCGACGCGGCAGTGAGCATGGAGCCTGTAACGAATCCGTAGGCAACGTTGAGCCAAGACGTCTTCAAGCTGACAGGGTTTGCAAGAGCTGCTCCCACTGCTACGGCGAAGCCCATCATTAGGCAATTCACGGGACGCATCAAATGCAAGTAACCTACAAGCCTGCTCATAGACCTCTAAACCCTGCCAAGACTTCATAACGCCTTTATCGAAGTATGTAATAAGATTCGCGTTCCAGCTAGAAAGTTTAATACGTTAAAGTGAATAACTCAATAAAGAGCCTGCAGGTGCCAAGCTTTTGGGAGACAACTACGCACCAGAAAGATTAAGAGTGATAATCCCTGTCGGCGGCAGAGCAACTCGGTTGCTCCCGCTTACGGCGGAAACGAGCAAGGCATGCCTCCGCCTCGTCAACAGGCCACTCATCGAATATTCGCTGCTATCGCTGGCACGCCAAGGAATCAGAAACTTCATCTTCGGCGTGAAAGGCTACACAAACTACAGGGACCTGCATGACTATTTCGAGTCAGGTTACGGATTCTCCGCAATCTACGGCATAAAACCTCGCGTCCACATAAAATACCAACCAAACATAGACGACCTCGGCAGCGCAGACTCCGCGAGAATAAACATGGAATACTACAACGTGAAGGACCCAGTATTCGCTGTGCAGGGCGACAACATATTCGATGTCGATGTCAAGGAGCTTGCCGAGTTCCACGAGAAGAAAGAAGCTGTTATGACAATAGCGCTGCGAGAAGTGGACAACGTTGAAGGCTACGGAATAGCTGACATAAACAAGGAAAAGAGAATATCTAGATTCGTTGAGAAGCCCTCGCCGAAAGAAGCACCCTCCAACCTTGCCAACACGGGCCTCTACGTGGTCTCGCCCGGAATAAGAAAGATATTCAAAGAAAAAGGAGTCAAACAGATAGTCAAAGAGAAAAACCGACTGGACTTCGGTTTTGACTTGATACCATACATCATAAAAACAGGCAGACCCGTTTATGGATACACGTTGAAGGGAAGCTGGTACGACGTAGGCACACCTCAACGCTATTTAGAGGCCGTTCGCGACCTGCTCCACGGCAAATTCTCCTCGCTCACAGACTTCGGCGGAAGAATCAGCAACGAACAGCGAATATGGGTTCAAGGAGAAAGCACCGAATCAATGAAGAGCAGGAAAGAAATCTTACAGAAAATCAGGCAAGGAAAGATAAAGGTCGATGGCCCCGTACTCATCGGAAGACACTGCAAGATAGGCGAGGGCGCAAGAATAGCTAACTCGTGCATCGACAATTACACCCAGATAGGCAAGAACGTCGTGGTGGAGAACTCTGCGGTCATGGACAGAGTCATAATCGACGAGAGCGCAAAGATAGAAGAAAGCATAATAGGAAGACACGTGACAATCCACTCGACACCAAAGAAAAAGACCACGATAGAGGCCGTTTCAGCTATCGCTGACGACGTGACAATAGCCGAAGGAAGCAAGCTTGAAGCCACAAAAATCTACCCACACCAATTCGTCAGGGGAATCTTTGCCAATCAGACATTGATGCCTAGCTAGTCTGAAGCCTGATTTCCGATCAGGTTTTTGCATTCTGAACAACTGATTGAACTCAGAATGAACGCTTCCTAATATGAGACTTTCCACTAGCAAGAACAAATAGCGCGCGCTATGTTTATGCTCTGAACCACTTGAAAATGAGGTATTCTATGTTACCTCTTTCCACGTCTGGCACGGCTATTATGAACCTTTTCCGCACCGTAGTGGCAAGTCTTCCTGCCCTGACGATTTCGGTGGCCGTCATCTCGGACTTGGCTTTTCTTACTGAAACCATGTAGGGCGCGTGCTCCACTCCCGGACCGTGCTTGTAGACTGCGAAGTCGCAACCGAACTTTATCCCAGGTGTTACGATTAAACCGTTATCGCGCAGGTCGCGGTAAACGGCGTACTTGTCGTCGAATTCTTCGTATAGCTGCTTGGCTTTCTGGCGGAGTCTCTTGAGGCTAACCTTAGTCTCCCCGTCGCCTTCATGGACGATTATTGTGCCCTTTTCTGCGAGGTATAGTCCTTCCATCAGGTCCAAGATCAGGGGCACGTCGAATTCTGGCGTCTTGGGTTTTGCAACACCCAAGGGTTTTCCGTAGTAGCCCATCCTGTACAGCTCTGAGCCTGCACCCGTGTTCCAAACCACAAGGAAATTCTCAACGAGCTCCACTTTGACGTCCTTAGGCATCAGAGGTTTCGCCTTTTACATTATGAAGGACAGGATGCGTGCAGCGTCCGCAGCGTCCTCGGCCTTGTCGGCTGAGTCCTCCAGAAGTTGAAGAACGTCTCTCAAAAGAATCATTGAAGGAAAGTCAAGATTGCTGCTCAGGATCTTGATCTCGAGTTCGCGGTAGATGTCGTCAACGACGCGTTCGGCAACCTCGACTTCTCTGGCCTTCTCCATGGTTTTAGCTGAGCCGTAGTTGAGAACCATCATGGTTTCTCTGAGTCTTAGTAACGTTTCCAGGACGGCTTCGGAGAGTCTCAGAAGGTCTTTCTTTATATCCATCGAAACGGTCCAGTTGTGCTCCATGATCTCGAGCAGACGGAAGGCTATGCCTTCGGAGAAGTCTGCAATCTCGCATGTCAGGTTCGTGAACCTCAGAAAGTCCTCTCTACTAAGCAGGATGGCGCCTATCTCAGCCAGCTCCTGCGATACCATTCGCCGGGCGGTGTCAACCTCGTCCTCGCCGCTTCTGATCTCACTGAAAAGCAGTCTGGCCTTGTCACGGTCGTTTAGGATGAAGCAGTCTATCATCTGAGGGACCTTTCTGGAAAGGTCGAGCGCCTTGCGTAAGTGGTCTTGGCATACGCTCAATGCACGACGCTTTACACGTTCCTCAGTTTCTGCTGGAAGCACCAAGTTTTCTCCCGCCTTGAAAAGTGGGGTAACTCTTATGGCATTACATACATTGAAGTGTTAAAAAAGGTAACTGAGCTTCGGCTCTCAGATTAGCTTGCCTAGGTCTTCGAACTTCACTTTTCCACGGAAATACTGGCTCAAGAGACCTGGCAGACTCTTCGTTGAGGTTCTGACTTGCTTCCAAGAATCGCGGTCGCGGACAGTTACGGTGTCGCCTTTCAGCGTGTCATAGTCTACGGTTATGCCTAGCGGAACGCCTGCCTCGTCTGCGCGGGCGTATCGTCTGCCAATGGAGCCTGCATCATCATATTCGACAGCAAAATCATCGTCTTGCAGCATTCTGAGCAACTCCAGCGTCTTTTCTGGCAACCCGTCTTTGTTCATAAGTGGGTAGACACCTATTTGCACTGGCGAGATGCTGGGCGGGAAACTCATCAAAGCCCGATCTTCCTTCACTTGGTAGGCGCACTCCATCGCAATATAGAACAGCCTGTCGATGCCGAAGCTTGGTTCGATTACGTGTGGAATGAACCGTCTGCCCCGCTCAACAGTCTTCTGGCTCGTTGTGTCCACGTGCTCGGCAAGTATCTTGTGTTCGCCTAGCATGTAGTGGCCATGCTTTTGCACAGAGACTTCGACTTCCGCAGGGTCGGCTCTCGCGAGGGCCGTAGCGATCTTTCCAGCTTCTCCCTTGAAGGCAGGTCCTAGTTTGGCCATTATGGGCTTTATGATTACTTGTTCTTTTTCGATCGGTTGTGGGTATTCTTTGAACACGGTCATATCTGTTCCACTTGAGTTCATGTGGCACTTAAGGTCGTAGTCGGTTCGGTAGGCGTGGCCTGAAGCTTCAGTCCAGCCCCAGCGGTCAAGGAGAACCTCCTGGTCGAATGTCTGTTGCGAATAATGCGCCCGTTCCCACGGCAATTTCTCTAGGAAACGCTGTTTCTCGGCAGGTACGCCTAGGTCGATCAGTAAGCGTTTGGCAGTGGCCATGAAGAAGGCGAGCCACTGCTTCTTGATTATGTCCTTCTTCAAGGCTTCTTTGACTGTGAGCTCGATAATTTCTTCTGCGCCTTTCTGCCGGGTTTCCGCCGTGGCAAGTCTGAGTGTTTCGTTTTCAACTCCCTTCAGCGTGTGGCAGTCTTCCTCTTCTGGGTCGAAGAAAAACTCTAGGTCGGCTATCGTGAATTCTCTGAGCCTCATTAGTCCCTGTCTGGGCGAGATCTCGTTTCTCAATGCATGGCCTATCTGTAGGACGCCGAATGGCAGTCTTTCACGTGCCATGCCGTAGAGGCGGTTGAATTCTACGAATATGCCCTGTGCGGCCTCCGGCCGCCCGTAGCCCACTGCGTCTGAATATGGGCCTATGGCCGTCTTGAACATGGTCAGGAATTGTTTCGGTTCGCCGAATGAGCCTCCACAATCTGGGCAGCGTATGCTGTTCTTGTCAATTGCTTCCTTCAATTCCTTCAAGCTAAGTTTCTCGGCTTCTGCCTCGCTCATCTTGGTGGCCTCCCTGAGCAGATGGTCGGCTCTGAAACTTTTCCTGCATTTTTGACATTCTGCCATGGGTTCCTTGAAGTGGTCAATGTGGCCTGAAGCCGCGAAAACCGTCTCCGGTGTAATGACGGGTGACTCGATTTCTAGGATTCCAAGTTGATTAACGAAAATGCCGCGCAGTTTGTTCTCGATGTTCTGTTTGAGCTTGGCGCCTAGAGGCCCATACGTGAAGAAGCCGCTTGTGCCGCCGTATATCTCGTACGAAGGCCAGAAGAAGCCTCTTCGGCGGGCCAACTCGTTGATGATCGTTAGCTTGTCTTGGGTCTTGTCTTGGTTGGTCAATGGTGCTCAACTCATTTCGGATTCGTGCTTTCAGAACCATTTTAAGGCTTGCGTGATAATAAACCTTCGAAAGACTATCGCTGAGGTGCGCGCGCGTTTGAGTTTAGAGCTAAGAACGAGGTGCTTGTGGCTTACAGGGATGGAAGGCTCGTTGCGGTTGCTCCAGACATCATCACCCCAGTGCATCCGGAAAGAGGAACATGCGTCACTGCAGAAATGATTGAAAAGGGTGACAGACTGGCAGTCTTGGGTTTGCCCTCACCTGAAAGGTGGAAAGAAAGGAAAGGTTTGGAACTCTGGCGAGACGTGCTTCGAGAGCAGGCGTGAATGAAGAGTACGTGCCTTTCGACAGGCTAGATGGCAAGCCTTGATGACAATCTTGATTCGCACGAAGCTACGGCGATGCATTTTATAAGGCAATAGTGGATATGAAAAACCAGCAAGGTGTCATAGTTTGCCAAAGATCAAAGTGGCTCTCGTAGGCATCGGAAACTGTGCCTCTGCCTTCGTTCAGGGCATAGAGTACTACGGCAATTGCGGCAGTGACGAGGACCGTGTTGGATTGCGTAACTTCGTCTTGGGAGGTTTCCATGCGAAAGACGTGGACGTTGTGGCGGCGTTTGACATTAGCAACCGAAAGGTCGGCAGAGACCTGTCAGAGGCCATACTGGCGCAACCGAACAGCATCCCGAAACTGGCTGACGTGCCACCATACAATGTTGTCGTACACAAGGGGCCCGTTCTGGATGGCTTGGGCGAATACACAAAGCACGTAGTACAAGTGAGTGGCATGCCTGAGGTAAGCGTTGCGAAGGCCCTGAAGGAGAGCGACGCAGAGATTGTTATCAACTTGTTGCCGGGTGGCGCTGCAAAGGCTTCGCAGTACTACGCGGAGCAGGCGCTAGTGGCAGGCTGCGGCTTCGTGAACACCACGCCAAACTTCATCGCCAGCGACGCTGCATGGATCAGAAGGTTCGAGGAGGCGGAGATGCCAGTTGTAGGTGACGACCTCATTGACCAAGTGGGGGCCACCACACTGCATAAGACTCTGCTGCAGTTGCTTTCGACACAGGGTGTGCGGATCACCGAAACCTATCAACTTGACGTAGGCGGAGGAACGGAGTCGCTTGACACGTTCGAGCGCACGAAAGAGGTTAAGCGTATTGTGAAGACGGAGGCGGTTGAGTCTGCGTTGCCTTATCCTGCGGAGGTTGTGGCCGGTTCGACGGATTACGTGGATTTTCTGCAGAACAGACGTGACAGTTACTTCTGGATCAGAGGCGTCTACTTTGGCAGGATCCCTATGCAGATAGACCTGAAACTGTCCACGGTTGACGCGCCAAACGCAGGCTCAGTACTACTAGACGTGGTGAGAGCCATGCGTATCGCTCGAGACAGAAAAAAGAAGGGAGCAATACTGCCGATATGCGCCTATGCCTTTAAGCATCCACCGCAACACGTGCCATCAGAAACCGCCGAGAAAACGTTCGCCGACTTCATCACGGATGAAGAAGGCTAGCCGGTTATTTCGCAAGCTTTTCCAGTTCGCGAATGACCTTGTCTCTGGCTCCACTCTGGTTGATCTTCTCCTTCAGCAAGCTTATCGTTCTCACAGGTGTGGGATCTATCCCACGCAACACGGCCAAATACACACTCGTGAAGTCTCCAATGCAGACAACCGAAGCCATTCTAGCCAGAGTGCCTTTGCCTTGAGCTTTGACTTCATAGGTTCTAACTCGCTGCTCGCGGATGATCTCCTTCGTGGCCTCGATTCTCTGTCGTATCGGTTCCGGTTCGTCCGCGTCCCGAATGAGGATCACTGAAAAGCATTTGGCAAGCTCATTCGCGGCCTCCCAGCCCACGATCTCGTTGTGATTGAGTTCAGGGAAGAACTCCCATTTGGCAGGAACCTTGCTGTTCTCGTTGAACTGCGTCTTGAAACGCTGAGCCACGGCGCGATAGAACCCGAATCCGTAGACCACAGGAATGGTTCCGCAGATGCTTGAGGCCAAGGTCTTTGCGAGGTTGCTTGTCATTGGTTTGCTAGGCCGGTTTGCATCACTTACCTGCCTCAGAGTCTTGATCGCCTCGGAGACTTCGTAGTCAGCATCTGAAACAATGCCCATTCTGTCTAGAAGCACGAACATGGGCATGAACAGATAGGGAAGCGTTGCGCGTGGGGCCATGCCAGCAGGAACACGTGTGTGTGGCACGTTCAGCTTCTCGGCGAACTCCTGAAGCGTTCCGCCTGAGCTTATACAAAGGGTCATGCATTTCCGCTTGACTGCGTCCAGAAAGACGCTTAAGGATTCCTCTGTCTCTCCAGAATAGCTGACCACGAAAACCAGCGTGTTCTCATCAGCATATGCTGGAAGCGAGTATTCTCGGCATACCTCTATGGGAACTGCTATTCTGTCTCTTGCCCAGTCTTTGAGAAGTCCGCCGCCGATTGCCGAGCCGCCCATGCCTGCGGTGATTATTGACCTGGGTTTGGGATAGTCTATCGAGAGTTTTCTGACCAGTCTCGCAGCTTCCTCATAGCGTCTGGGTGCGTCAACACAGAACGAAAGCATGTCACTCCTGTCGATCTGATTGATTTCGACGAGGTCATCCAGTATGGTTGCTTTCGGCAAAGTGTTCCCTCTTTTCAAGTGGCCATTATGATGGTTTCAGCTTTTAAGCAGAAGGCCTATAACAGTCATGCCAGACATGTCTCACAATGGACAAAACGGAGAAACGAATTTGACGGTTAGGAAAGTGTCAGTGGCCATCCCTGCTTCTGTGGTTTCTGACACGCCTCACTTGCGGGAGAAAACCTCCAAGATAGGCCTCATCGGCAGAGCCGCCGCCGTCTTCAGAATAAGCGAAATCATCATCTACCCAGACAACCCGAGCGCAAACCAAGAGAGAGACGCGGATCTGATTGCTACTCTGCTGACCTACGTGGAGACTCCGCAGTACATACGGAAGCGACTTTTTGGCCTCAAACCAGAGCTGCAGTATGCAGGCATACTTCCGCCTCTGCGGACACCGCATCACCCTCTCAACCGGAGAATGAGAGACCTGAAGATCGGCGAGTACCGCGAAGGCGTGACTGTGTCCCAGACGAAGGAAGGCACACTCATAGACGCTGGCGTCGAGCAGCCAGCTTTGCTTCTGAAGACCGACCTACCTATGAACAGAAGAGTAACTGTGAAGATCAAGAAAACCGACGGTCGTTTTGAGGTTGAGCTTGCCGATCGCATCGAGATACCCGAGTATTGGGGTTACTTGATTTCTGTGGAGAAGCAACCTTTTGGAAGGCTTGTGAGAAACAGAGGTTTCGATCTGACGATTGCCACTTCCAAGCTGGGCGTACGATTCGTCGATGTGGCTGATAAGATAGCTGAGAGATGGAAAAAAGCAGAGACACCCCTCGTGGCTTTCGGGGCACCTTCCCAAGGACTTCATGAGATAGTCAATAAGGAAGGCCTTAGACTGGATGACGTCGCTGACTTCGTCGTCAACACGATCCCGACGCAGGGAACTGAGACTGTCCGAACTGAAGAAGCCTTCATAGCTTCTTTGGCAATTCTCAACGACCGTTTTGATTCATAAGATCGAAATCGGCACCGGCTGTCCCGAAACGCTTCTCTCCGTATCCCGACCTACACTTACGGCTTCAATGCACGGATTTAAGGTTTAAATGCTTGTTCTGCTATCTTGCGGGTATGGATTTCGACATCGTCATGCCTGTCACTCTGTTTGCGGTCACAATGGTTGCCATGTTCTTGAACAAGAAGGTTGAAGGCAAACTGAAAGGCGCTCTTGAGGAGAAGGAGTTTCGTGCCCGCGACGCCGTAATGTTCGTCGCGGCTCTGGCGGTGGCGGTTTCGATAATCGTCTTCGTGCCACAACTGGCCATCATGATCGTTTTCCTTTTCTCCTACTCAATGCTGCTGTTCATGTTCGGATACTTGTTTTCAGGCATGCGAAAAGGGCGAGCCATAGTTGCCCTTGGAGCATTCGTGATAGCTGTCTTGGTCGCAGGAGTGGCCAGACTAACGGTTTTTAGCGATGTGGACAATGCTCTTTACGGAGCTGTGACGTTTTGCGGTCTCGCTGTGTTTGCCCTCGGTGCGTTGTTGTACGAGACGCGGAGGACTGGGACTGGCGAGAGGTGGTATCTGGCGGTTTTGCCTCCTGCTTTGTTCATAGGTCTATACTTGTTTTTCAGTCAAACCACGCTGTGGTTTCCGTACCTTCTGGATTCCTATGGGCTCATGTTTGCCGTACTGATCATTATGTATTTGAGCAGTCTATTCAAGTGGAGAATAACGTTGCTTTTCGTGGTGCTTCTCACGATAATGGACATAATTCTGGTCTTGTTCACAGGCACTATGGTGTCGGCGGCGAAAAGTTTTATAGAACTCAGGTTGCCTGTGCTGGTTGCGTTGCCGACCATCCCAGAGACGCGCGCGCCTTACATGTGGCTGGGCCTCGGCGACTTCTTCTTCGCCGGCTTACTCACCATACAGACCTTCAAAAGATACGGCAGAGGAATCGCAGTGTCTGCGGCCACAGCGATGGCAGCTACATTCGCTATTTTCGAAGTGTACATACTCAACTCCCCTGTGACTGCGCTTCCGGGAACGCTGATGATCATCTGCGGATGGTTCATAGTGGTTGCTGCGGCCGAACTTGTCAAGGTCATCCGACCGACCCAGGAACCTTCAGTTTCATAAGTCAAAGGCAAGTGTCTAGGCCTGCTTGTAGACGAGGCACTATCAAGAGGATTCTGCAAAAGATGCTCGGAACGGTGAGGGAGCAAAATGAGAAAGTGGGGTTCTACCCGAATAATGCGCCTAGTCCTTCGAGCGCTGCATCTTCCTTGGCTTTTTCGTCTTCTTTCTTCTTCTTTTCGTCTTCTTTCGGTGTTGCCTGTGCTGCTGGTGTGGCTGCTGCTGGGGCTGCGGCTGGTGCAGCCATCATTGTCGGTGCGGATTTGATTGCTTCGTCTATTTTGACATCGGCGAGTGAGGCTATTAGTGCTTTGGCGCGTATGGTGTCGACGTTTACTCCTGCTGACGTCAAGACCTGTGTTAGGTTTTGCTCGTTGATTTCTTTTCCTGCTTTGTGAAGGAGCATTGCAGCGTAAATGTATTCCATACCTTTTCACCTCTCCGTTCGGATATTTTAACCTTTTTCAGTCTTCTCTGCAGGCGATGTGGCCTTTTCCTCTACAGTGGGCACTCTACTACTTAAGCTTAGCATCTCAATGTGTGCCTTGCGGATCAAATCCTCGATGGTTTCCTTGGTCGGCAGGGCTGCGCCCACAGAAAGCGCGTAGGCCTCGCGGTGAGCCACCTGTAGTAGGCTAACCATGCTGTCAGATGTCGGATACGCCACGCTCAACGATAGCGCGAATGCGTCGGCATAGGCGCTTTCAACGCTCCTTCGGGTGGCATTCACGTCCACCTTAAGCTGTTCCTGGGTTATTATCAGGCCTTCGTCGAAGGCGATTCGCATGGCAAGTCCAGCCTCAACAGGCTTTATGCCCAGCTTCGACAGGATGCTTGCCAGTCTTTCGGAGATGACTTCGCCGTTTCTGACGACTAATGTGTCTTTGCTGACCCAGACGCTTCCTGCCTCGATTCGCGTAGGCAGGCCGACCGCGTTCAGCTGGCTGATTATCGGTCCCGGGGGCTGTCCCGTGTTACCTTCGGGCACGGTGACGTCGAAAGCGGCTATGTCGCCGGACTTCGCTGTGGTCTTGACCTTGCCTTTCTCTAGGGTCAGCGCCAGATTGAAGGGGTTCAAGTCTGTGAGCAGGTAGACGTTGGAGCCTGTCAGGTAGTCGTTGAGCTTGGCGAGTTCGGGTCTTTCTTTAGCGTTTTCTTCTATCGCCTTTCGCATGAGCGAGTTTTTTATGACCCGCATGTGAACTCTGCCTTGAAGGTTCTTCTTGAAGGCTTGAAGCTGCGTGGCTCTGACCTTCTGCAGGCTGGCAATCCCGATAACCTTATGCTGCTTGACGAGTTTGGCGATTTCCTGAACTTCGCCCATTTTCTGCTCCAAGATTTGCTGCGACGGCATGCGCTCTCACTTTCCTCTAGGCCTTCACCTTTACAGGCAGACCCATGGCTGTCTTGATGTAAAGATTCTTGATGTTCTTCGTCCCTCGCTTCAGCTTGCCCTCCAGAACGCGCAGAACTGCCTGGATGTTATCGGCAAGCTCCTCTTCTTTCATGCTTTCGACGCCTACTCGGCATAGGATTATTGGCTGACTGCGCATGCGCACGAGGATGGTTTTGCGGTGTTTTGCCAGCAGTGGCACTATGTCAACCTGCGGAGGAACGGCAACAGGCATCTTTCCTCTGGGGCCCAGTACGGGACCTAGAACTTTGCCCACGGTGGACATCAGTGGTGCTTCGGCTATGAAGAAGTCGTAATCGGAAGCGATCTTGCGTAGATCTTTCTTCTTTCCTGCTAGGCCTTCGAGTTCTGCCCTTTCGATCACTCGGTCGGCTCCGGCCTTCTTCGCCTTCATGGCCAGTTCGCCTTGGGCGATGACGCATATTTTGTTGGCTTTCGCTGGTGAGACATGTGGAAGCTCGACTACTTCCTGTATCTTAGCCTCTGGGGATTTCATGTCGATTTCCCTGAGATTCAGAACCAACTCTACGGTTTGGTCGAATTTGCGTTTTTCAGACTTTTCTTTTGCCTCTTTTACTGCGTTGAGGATGGTTTTCTGGTCTAAGGGCATCTCTAAGCCTCGTGTCTATGAGGGAATGGAACGGGATTATAAAAATATTCTCTCTAGCCTTCGTTCTTGCTGAATATCTCGTCGTGTTTGCCTGAGTCAATCTCCCTTTGTATCTCGCGAGGGTCTTTGCCATCGACGGTGATGCCTATGCTTATGCAGCTTCCTAGAACTTCTTTGACGGCGGATTTGAGAGTTTTGGCGAGGAATTCGGGGCGTTTTATTTTGGCAATGCGCAGGACCTGTTCCATGTTGAGGTTTCCGACTTTCGCAGAGTGCGGCGTGGCTGAGCCTTTCTCGATTTTGAGTTCGCTGACGATCAATGCGGACGTGGTGGGAGTTCCGACGGTGACGTCGAACTGTTTGGTGTCAGGGTCGACGGTTACTTTGACTGGAACCTTCATTCCAGCGTACTCTTTGGTGACTTCGTTGATCTTGTTGACAATCATCATTACGTTAACGCCTAACGGACCGAGGGCTGGACCCAATGGAGGTCCAGCTGTCGCTTGTCCGCCATTTATGAGTAGTTCCACGGTTTTTTTGTCAACCATTTTGCGTTTCTCCTCTTCCGGTCTTCGCTTTTTCTACGAGTTTGACGTAGTCTGAGTGGACTGTGATGGGTAGTGTGAAGGTGGCTTCGAGCAGTTCCAGAGTGACTTCGGCTTTTGCCTTTTCGATGCGTGTTATTTTTGCTCGCATGCCTTTGAATGGGCCACCTGTGACCTCTACAACGTCGTCTTCGTGCAGTTCTTCGATGATGGGTTTTCTGACGACGTATCGTTCTATTTCGGCGAAGCTTACGATTCCGGGGACCCGTGAGCGTACGTGTCTTATGCCGGAGATGGCGTCTTCGACGTAGTGTGGACCTTCAGCTTCCATGAACACGTATCCCCTTAGTGCTTCGGGGACGAGGATGGCTCTTATTGGGATTCTGTTCATTTCGATTTTTGAGGCGACGAGTCTGGCCACGTTTCTTTCTTGGCCTGTGGTGGTTTTCACGACAAAAATCTTGGTTGTGAGTTCGCCTTTCTCCATCAGCGTGTTCTTCCTTTTAGGGTGTGGTTGTAGTGCCTGTTTGAGGCTGCAGGACGGAGGAAAGCAGTTTGACGACGAAGCCTATGAGGCCGATGGCTCCTATGCCCAGTAGGCATATCTTCACTGAAAGCCACAGCTCGTCTTTTCCAGGCTTTATCGCAAGCTTCATCGTTCTCATGCATTGAGCTAGGAATGATCTTAACCCCATTTTCCATCTCACTCCAGACATTTCAGATGCGATATAAACGTTGCTATTCCGCAAACCTCGGATAAGATACCGAGAGCTTTTCTATTAACCTTTCCCCAATCTTGCGGGGAGCATTGCCCGTTTGGCCGCAGGTGTGAGCCTCGGAGCGGTCTCCTAGCCCCTATGTGCGTTCAACCGCTGCTGAGGCCTGGTCGGCATTTTCGAGAATCTATTGCGCTGATTTGCACTCAATAGGCGGTACCCCTCTCCCCTTTTTCCATGCTATTGACGAGATTCTCAGCCAATTCGAGACGTACACAGGGTTTTTGCGAACATCGTTTGTGCATAGATCCAGGTGGCTAGTGACCAGACTGCCTGACATAATGCTTGCGTGCAGGTCGAGAAATGTGAGGACGTTTACCCCTATTGGGGGTGTGCGTGATTTCCCAAGGTGTTCTTGGGGGCACACGCCACCGCGCATACGCTTGATTCCAACGTTTCTATCGAATCCTAATCAGTTTTATGAATACAGAATCAGTAGTCAAGAAAAGCAGGCAAGCATACTGGATAGGCGACCTGACTTGCGGTCCACTGGCCTAGGCTTGATGTAACTAGGCCTTCTCCCATTCCAAGTTAGCCTCCTCCAACATGACTAACAGCGGCTGCTTGTTCTCGCCTTTGATGCCTTTCCAGTCGAGAACGGCATGATCGACTTTTTCCAGGGTCCGTTCGACGCATTGTCTGAGTGTTTCAGCGTCTATGTATGGCAGTGCGTATTTTGGGATCATGTGACCAAAAGCAATGCCGCTTTCGAGGACTATTCGTGTGAACTTGCTGTTGTAGTGTGGCCCCCCTATGCCGAGTACGGCTTGGGTGTTGGAGGCTCCGAACTTGGAAATGGCTTCCATCGCTGCGTGTGCGACTGCTTCGGCGGCTTCCAGGTCGCTCCACTGGGCGGGTGAGCTTCCGAGTTCGGCGAACATGGTGGGCACGTTCAGCGACGGCCCATGGTGTGTGCCCTCATAGCAGACTTCGTAACCAAGCTGCCTCTCCTGCTTCAGCCGAGCCATGGTCATCAAAGCGTCCCGCATCGCGTTCGCAGGCGACACAGAAATGACTCGCGCAAGTCCACCGAGTTCGGCCTCGCCCAAGTTGCCAGGCGTGTGCACCGAAAGCGTAGGCGTCCCGCTGAGGCTGCTGTGTCTTGAGATGAAGACCACAAGCTCAACGCTCTGGAAAGATTCAAGCAGGTTCTGGGCGCGGACTGACTCTTGGCTCAGGGTTATGAGCTTGACGTTTCGGCCTGCTGTATTAGCTTCGTATGCTGGGTTTCCCTGATGGTTTTTGGCCGCTTCTATGAATCGGTAGTGGCTGAGCACTTGTTTCTTGATGTTTAGGCTTGCTACGTCTTTGTTGGAGGCCACCAGCAGAATCATGATTTCCAGCCTTCGAGCGATTTCGGCAATCGATAAATATGGTCTTGCGGGTAATGAAACTAGCGCCAGCCGGGGGACGAGAAGGCTTGAACAAACGTTCGAAGTTGAGAGACGAGATCAGCCTCGAAGCGAGGGTTTATGATAGAGCGAGCGCCGCGGCTATGAGGTTGACGTTGGGTTTCTGGATGAGCTTATCGCACGCTAACAATCTTCGACACAGTAAAAGCAACCACACAATGCGCAGAACCCTAGAACACAACACGTTACATCCTTGCGTATCGTTGTTCTAGGAAAAGCTTTATAGACAGAAACCCAGGTTTGGTCTGGAAAGGCGAAAACCATGCATTTGATCAACTTCAGGGAATTGTCTGGTCAACAGCTCATTGAAATTATCGACAAGGGCATTGAGATCAAGCGTAATCCCGACGGGTTCCGTACATCGTTGGAGGGCAGGTCTGCCGCTTTGGTTTTTCAGAAGACTTCCACGCGGACGCGTGTGGCTTTCGAAGTGGCGATGACTCAGCTTGGCGGCCACGCTCTGTTCATCGACTGGCGTACCACGAACTTCGCGCTGGCAGACATCGCCGACGAAGTCAAGTATCTATCGCGCAACGTAGATGTGATTATGGCTAGGTTAATGCGGAATGTTGACCTAGTGAAAATGGCAGAGGCTTCGCGTGTGCCTGTGATCAACGGCTGCGACGAGAAGTACCACCCGAGCCAAGCGATTGCGGACTTGATGATTATGAAGGAGAAGAAGGGCACGTTGAAAGGCGCGAAGCTTGTCTACATAGGCATCCACAACAACGTATGCAACTCGCTGGTGGAAGGCTGCACCAAAACAGGCGTCGAACTCACTACGGTAGCGCCGCTGTTCAACGAACCCACGCGGGACGAGGAGCTTCTGCAAGAAGCCGAGAAGACGGGCCTGTGGCAGACCACGACAGATGTGAAGGCCGCCGTGAAGGACGCCGACTTCGTCTACACCGACACCTGGGTGGACATGGAATTCTTCACTGACGCCAAGTTTGCAGCTGAGAAGGAGAAGCGCGTCAAGCTGATGATGCCCTACCAAGTCAACAAAGAGCTACTGAAAGGCAGCAATGCCTACGTCATGCACGACATGCCGATACACCGAGGCTACGAAATCACCGCCGACACAATCGAAAACCCCAAGTCAATCATCTACGAACAGGCAGAGAACAGGCTGTATTCGGCGAAAACGATAATCCTAAAGTTACTGGGCAAGTATTAGCCAACTTGCCTACTCGATTATTTTTCTGAAGCTAACCGAGGCTATCGTGAACATCACTACGTCGAAAACCGCTATGGCTACGATGTCGATAAGGAGACCTGAGAGGTTGCCGGTGATCATGAGACCTCTCACGGCGTCAACCACGTAACTCATCGGATTCACGGCAGAGAAATACTTCAAGGCGTCAGGCATCATCACGACAGGGTATAGTGCGTTGCTGGCGAAGAACAGCGGCATGATTATGGCTTGGCCTATGCCCATGAATCGCTCGCGGGTTTTTATGAACGAGGCCACGAAGATGGATATGGCCGCGAAGCCTCCAGAAGAAAAGAAGATTATCACCAACGCAAGCGTGAAATAACCCGCATTGGGCACGAACCGTACGCCTATCAGCAATGCCACAGGCACGATCATGAGAGCTTGAAACATGGCTCTGACGCCCGAGGCCATCGAACGCCCTATGACCATTGCGTACCGCGATGCAGGCGTCACCAGCAGCTTCTTCAGAATCCCCGAATCTCGTTCCCAAACCATCATCAAACCGTAGAAGATGCATGTAAAAGTCGTTGACTGTATCATTACGCCTGGCGTGATGAAATCCGTATAGGGAGTGTCTCCGGTGGGTATGGCCCTAACGCTGCTCATTACAGGTCCGAAAACCACGATCCACAATATAGGCTGCACGGCCCTGAAATAGAGTTCCGTCCTGTCGTGCCTAAGCCTCCTCAGCTCAAGCTCAATCATAACAAGCATGTTCCTAATCGCATCTTTCACATCTAACCCCTCCTGATCATATCGCGCACGTGAGTGACTTCGCTGATCCGGCCACTCGTCTCGAGCCGAGTGCCAGCATACTTCAGAAACACGTCATCCAACGTCGGCTTAGTTATCGAAATCTTTCCAACCGAGACGCCTGCGCCTCTGAGAACTTCGATTAGGTGAGGCAGAGTCGTCTCAGCCTCGCCAACGAGCACACTAAGCTCCGAGTTGCTCACCATTACGTCCTTGGCGAAGCCTGAGTCCTTCAGCTTCTGCACGAGGCCTTCCTCGACACCGCCGTTTTCGAGGCTGAACAGTATGACCTCGCCTCCGAGCGAGCGCTTCAGCTCCTCAGCCGTACCCAAAGTGACGATTCTGCCTCGGTTGATTATTGCGATCTTGTCCGAGTACAGGTCAGCCTCGTCCATGTAGTGCGTGTTGAAAAACACGGTAACGCCATATTCCTTCTTGAACGAGGTGAGCTTTTCCCATACGACCCTTTTGGCGGAAGGGTCAAGGCCTATAGTGGGCTCGTCTAGAAACATGATTTTGGGCTTGATGAGCATGGCGCACGCGATTTCAAGCCTTCGGACCATACCGCCTGAGTACGTCTTCACGAGACTGTTGGCAACCTCAGCCAGCCCCATGCTCCCCAAAGCCTCATCAATCGTCTTCCTCCTCTCATTGGAAGGGATAGCGAAGATCTTGGCATAAACCAGCAGATTCTCATAACCGCTTATGTCGGTCCACACACTCATTTCCTGGGGAACGTAGCTGATGAGCCTTCGGATTTTGCTGCCCTCATGCGCTACGTCCAGCCCGAAAACGTAGGCCACGCCTGAGTTTGGCCTAAGCTGCGTGGTTAAAATCCTGATCAGCGTGGTCTTGCCAGCACCGTTAGGCCCGAGCAGCGCAAAAATCTTGCCCGCCTCAACCTTGAGGTCCACGCCGTCCAAAGCCCTGGTCTTCCCACTGTAAACCTTGGCCAAACCCTGAACGTCAACCGCGACCTCCACAACGCTGACCTCCCAGCCTCACAATGTGCCACTAGGACTGATTAGAATGGAAAAAAGCACTAGCGAAATAAACATATCTATCCGCGGTGTGAGAGCGACGCGCTATTTGAGGATCATCTGCACGAATTTCTCGGGCACGAACTGTTCCAAGTCGTCGTATGATTGGCCTACGCCGATGAACAGTATTGGCTTCTTCGTCACGTAGGTCACGCTCAGCGCCGAGCCGCCCTTGATGTCGGCATCCACCTTTGTCAATATCGTCGCGTCAATGCCTACGCTCTTATGGAACACTTCAGCCTGCATGACGGCGTCGTTGCCTGTCAGCGAGTCCACCGTCAAAACCGTCAAATCGGGCTTGACGATCCGCTTGACCTTGCCCAGCTCGCTCATAAGGTTCTGGTTCGTCTGCATCCTGCCTGCGGTGTCGATGAGCACCACGTTTATGCCGTGCGCCTTCGCGTGGCTGATCGCATCATACGCCACAGCCGCGGGGTCAGCACCATACGCGTGCTTGATCATCCGAATGCCCAAGCGCTTGGCATGCTCTTCCAGTTGCTCGATTGAGCCTGCGCGGTATGTGTCGCTGCAGGCGAGCACGACTGAGTAGCCTTTCTTGTTGTAGAACTTGGCCACCTTCGCGATGGTGGTGGTCTTTCCCGTGCCGTTTATGCCAACAAAAATGATGAGGAGCGGTTCGCCCTTCTTGCGCTTCTCCTCAGCCATCTTCAACAGGTCTATATTGCCGTTGGTCTGCATAATCTCGAGAAGCACGTCGCGGAGACTTTTTTCCACGAGTTTCTTGCGGTCCTCCAGCCTTTTGACCTGCACCCCGTTGAGACGTTTCTCCATCTCGTCGCAGATGCGGTCCGCCACGGGGAAGGCGACGTCGTTCTCGACGAGGCTTATCTTGAAGTCGCCGAGCACCGGCCGCAAATTCGCGCTCTTAAGCTCAGTCGTCGTTACCTTGTTTACGAGCCCTTTGAGGCCGCCCTTGAGCTTCTCAAACATCTTCCGAAGCTTTCCCCTGCCTCAACTCAGCCACCAGGCTGTTGAGCTTCTCGCGACCGTGATTGATCTGGTCCGCAATCTTGGTGAACTGTTGCTGCAGCGTCATCCTCGACTTCTCCAAGTCCGCGAGGCGTTTCTTGACTAGCTCCTTTGCCTCGGGCAACGTTTTTTCAACGGAGACGCCGGCGCCCATGCCTACGATTACTTTGTCGGTGGCCGCAAGCTTGGCTTTGATGTATGAGCTTCCGCCTACGGGCACGAGCAGTTCGGAGCCTTCTTTCTCTTTCTCCACGCCCTCTAACGTCATGCTTGCATAAGTCAAATCTGCAATAACCGTGTTCACCATGTTAACCCGCTGCTGCACTGTCTCCGCCGTCTGCTCCAAATAGCGCAGTTCCATACTGAGCTTGCGGAGTTCCTCTTCGCCCCTATTCTCCAACCTTCTCTTCTCCAACAACGAGCTTCTTCAACAGCGGGTTCTCAATATTCTCAGGTGCAACTTCTTCAACCGTGATTATCTTTATGTGCACGCGCTTTGCACGATGCTTGCTGCCCAGTTCAGCATAAACTCTCTCCACAGCATGCTCAGATTTGTCGGCCACAATCTCCTTGCTGAAGGGCGTCTGCAGATTCGGCTTACGAATCTCGCCTGTAACCTTGAACACTCTCATGCCCTAATCATCCTCTTGCACAACATCCAGAGCATGTTCGATTATAAACGTTTCTGGACCCGTGGTCATTGAGCCTACGACGGCGGCGTGGCGGTTGCCGATGAGGCCCGTGCCCACGTAGGGGATGCCACAGTTGACAGTGCCCACATCTACAGGCACCTTTAACACGTCCTCCAGAACCTTGCGTTCAGAATCCTTCAGAAGCGGATGCGCGACTGTGCCTTTGTTTGTCGCAACAGCAAGTGAGCCCACGTAGGGCAAGCCTGCAATCTCCCCAGGCACGACCTCCACGCCTAACGTGTCGGAAATCGCCTTGAGATCCGGCTCCTTGATTCTGGGGTTCACGATGGCGCCGCGGTCGTTGGCCAAAACGATGTTGCCCCATGCAGTTTTCTTAGCGTCCATCACGGTTATGTTGCCTCTGAAAACGGTTTTGATGGCGTCGATTTCGGGTTCTCGCATGTAGCTGGGGAGCAGTATGCCGTTCGAGTTTGCGGTGGCGAGTGCGCCTACGAGGACTGAGCCGCCTATGCTCATGTGAATAAGCGGAACCTTAAGCCACTTTTCTATTTCCTGAGCTTTCTTGAGCAGAACGTAGCTTGGGATTATGACCATCTGGTCGTTGGCCAGTGTGTAGACGCCTATGCTTGGGCTGCCCACGATGTCAGTCAGGTAAACAGCCAACTGGCTAATCGCCTTCAGCCAAGTAAACCGTCACGTCGCCGTCCTTGTCTTTCGCAGCCCTCACACGGATGTTTCGCGGAGGCTTCTCAATGCCCTTGCTCCACATTCTCTCGTTAACTTCGTTGCTGATGATAAGCGCTCCAAGCTCCTCTTCCTCTTCGCCCTCAGCTTTCTTAGCTGTTTTCAGTTTCATGTGTTTGATCATGAAGGCCTTGAGGATTCGCATGGCCTTGGGCGCGCGCTTGTTGGCAGGCATGATCCACGCCTTGCTCAATGGAACCGTGTACGTTCGCTCCTCGACTATCTCCTCTTCTTCTTCCTTCTTCTTCCTTGAAGGCTTCTCAGCCTCTTCCTCGGCCTCGGCTTCCGGAGCCTCCACTTCAGCTTCAGCCTTTTCCTGTTCTAGGGGCTTTTCTTCTTCCTGAAGCTCTTTCTCTAGGCTTTCGACGACTGATTCCTCTTCGACTGCCTCGGCTACCTCTTCCTTCTTTTCCTCGGTCTTCAGCTCCTCTTTCTCCTTGTCCTCTTCCATCAACTAGTTCCCCCTTCTAAGCTCGCAGTTTTCTAGTGCGCCATTGTCTTCGTTTGGGCTGGGACCTGACTTTTCCTGCAGTCTTTCCAATGACCCATGTCGGGACAGATTTCTTCTGTTTGCCTGCCTTCGCAAGTCTGCGCTTCTTCGCGGTCGGCTTGTGTCGCGTCATGTTCATATCCTTCTTATCGTTGTTTCTCGCTTCCGTCCTTGTAGTTGGACGAGTACTTGTTTGAGTTGCTCGTCTGACAGTGGTATCGGGAGCTTTCCCTGCTGAGCGAGCTGGATTAGTTGTAGCTCGAGCTGTTCGGTGAACTCAGGTTTGATCATCCTGAGGTTTGTGAGTCTCTGTCTGGCTTCGGTGGACAGTATGCTTCGGAGCAAGGCCTCTTTCTGGGCTTGAAGTCGCTGCTGCGACTGGGCCTGTTTCTGCTCGTCGGAAACCTGCCTTTGCAGCGCTGCCAGTTTTCTACGGCGAAGCTCTTCAAGCTCGTCGTCTGACACCGGTTAGTCACCTTTGTATCTGGCCAGTTCAGGCATGTCTTTGGCTAGGTCCTCGGCAAGCTCCTGAAGAAGCTTCCTGCCTTCTTTCGTGACTGCTCTCCCGTGAGGCTTGGTTATCTCAACGAAGCCCGCGGTTTGCAGTTGCTGTAGTGCCTTTCTTATGACGGAGCCGCCTGCTTTGAAGGCATGTTCGCGCGTGACGGTGAAGCCTTTCTGTCCGCCGTATTCGGCCCTCAGCTTCTCTAGGCCTATGGGTCCGTGAACGTAAACCTTCCGCAACAGCGAGGCAGCCCTGACGTACCACCAATCAGGGTTCTGAGGCTGCTTCTCAACATGTGAGCCTGTCTTGGCGACGCTGGCCCACGCCGGTGGCGTTACGGCGTCCACGTTTTCTTTCAGGTATTTGGCTACTTTTTCGATGAATTCTGAGGCTGGCACATCATGAGGAGTTATCAAGACGCATTATCCTCTTGACTTTTCCTTCAGTAAAAACATGAAGCCAAATATAAAGATTCTCTGGTCGCGAACTTGCACTTTTTCCGCGCAATCCCCTCTTTTTCCCAGAGCCACAAGCGCGTCCGATTGACCAAGCGTCACTGCCCTGGCTGTGGTGCTCCGCTGCCTAGAGGCGGAAACCGTCCGGCTGTGAGATGTCGCACATGTCACGCTTTGAGGATAGCTAGACGAGAATAGCAGTGCAGTGCGTGTGTACTTCAGCTTTTCCAAACCAACCTATAGAAGAAAGCTCTGTCCTGGAGCACAAAAAAGAGGGGTTTATGGATATTTCTTTCCGTAGTTGCCTGTACATAGAACGACATCAAAGATGCTGATGACCCCGTTGTCGTCGATGTCCGCGTTCGGATTGTATAATAGGTCTCCTCGTTTCTTGCCGTAGCAGCTAGTTATTTTTACCACGTCGAAGATGTCAACTTTGAAGTTGCCGTCTACGTCGCCTGGAATCGTGACTATTACCCAACCGTCTGCCAAAGTGTTATCCGTTGTGGAGGTCTCGTTCAAGATTGGACTTGCTTTCGCCCAGATCGTATAATTGCCATAAGCCAAGCCAGTAGTGTTCCATAGGAGGGTCAAGGTCTCGATTTGGTAGGGATATAGGACAACCATCTGTGTCCAGATTGTTCCATCTCCTTGTGTGCCATTGTAGAAAAGACACAGGGTTCTGATTTCCGTGAAATTCTCGGAGTTTGTTAGGGTTACGTTCACCTTTGCTAGCCGGCCTTGGTAGGCCCGATTGCTGCTAGTGGCTACATCAGTGACAGCGATGTTATGTGGCAGGCCTGGCGCGCGCGCGAGTGTAGCGATCTTGAGCGCCCCCTGGAGCTATCCATATGACTGTCGAGAGAAGGTATTTCCAATTCCAGGGCGGAATCCAGCGCCACTTGCATTTTACAGTGAAGACGAATTCTACCGTTTGCTTGGGCGCAACAATCTCTGTTTCTTGTGTTTCTCCGGTCCATTCAGGATCGGTTTTCCATTGTGTAGGAACCCCGAGTATTGCCATAATGGTTTTGAACGGCTCCTGCCAGTTCCAGGATACGGCTCCTATTGGCGTTGAAACGCTGGTCTGTGTGAGATCAATTGTGTATTCGTGAGTGACGACATCAGGGTTCTTTATCAGAATAACGATGTTGTAGAACTCGTCGAAATTCGCAGTCTGATCAGGTATACGAACGCCATATACATCCGTAAGATAGTATCCGATGAACTGTGGGTAGGTTATCGGCACAGTCTCAATTTTCTTGCGAAGCCCTCCGATTAATTGACCATCAACGTATGCTTCGATGTCCACGACCCCATCTTCCAGTTCAGCGTTGCTGGTCTGTATGCTTAAAGTCGCATGGAGTTCTTGCCCGGGAGCAGTCTCTATCACAACATCGGATGAAGTGTCATACACTCGCCCCTCAATCTCAAGTGTAGCTTCCGACCCTGTTGAGAGTTGTTTGTTGACCTTGATGGTCATCTGTTTGGCCGCCTGGAACGGATTGACAAGGACGAATGAGACTTCCCCAGTCTCTCCTTGAATCACCGCATACTCGACGTCGAGGTTCCTTTGAAGTGACTGAGTGGTAGGTGAGAACGTCAGAACCACTCTCACGCAATGATGCCCGGTGACTGTTGCATTCCAGTTGACGCTGAGGACACGAGTCTCGTTTGCCTGCAATGAAACATCAGGCAGGTATCCTACGCTTGTGAAATAGCCTCCAACTGTCAGGCCGGATATTTGGAAATCTACTCGACTTATGTTGAGAATGTGTTCGTATGGATTGTGGAGGATTACGCCTATGACTGCTTCTTGTCCGTAGACTGGCGGATAGGGAATGACGAAGATGCTTCCTGCAGCATACGGAATAGGTTCTGCAGGGAAGGCTCCTTCATCTCCGGTGGCGGGAACGAGTTGAATCGGAAGCGGGTGCTTGTACCATGCCTTTGGATAGTCGTCGCTTCCCTTTGATGCCGCTTCCACTATCAGATTTGGGAGATGGTCAAAGATGAAAACTCCCCAGGTTCCAGGCGGTATTGCCCCCATGTTGCTCCAGTCAAGCGCGCGCGAGAGAGAGACTGCTGATTCCTGATGCGTCGTCAGGGTGCGCACTTGGCTAGGGCCATTTTTGTCCGTAGTGACTTGTGCAGATGACCACATCGAATATGTTGACGACACCGTTGCCGTCGATGTCAGCGTTAGAGTCGGGCGGCATAAGAGGAACGGTCTTTCCATATCTAGAGGTTATTTGCACTACATCAAAGATGTTTACGACTGAGTTGCCGTCAACGTCGCCTGGAATAGCAACTACGACACTGCTGCCAACAAGTGTGTTGTCTGCGGTGTGTGTTTCGCCTGGAACCGAACCTGCTACAACGCTTATGGTGTAGTTGCCCTTTGAATAGCCGCCCGTGTTCCAGTTGAACTCGACGATGATCGCTGATCCGTCTGGTAGGTTGTGTATGGTTTGCTGTCCGATTGCTGTGGTGTTGGCGTATAGCGTGACCTGGAACGTTTCAGCGTATTGCCCTTGATTCTCTACGGTTACGTTTATCCTGCACTGATATCCTTGCCCGACGGTACTCTTGGAAGCTGTCAGGTTGATTGCCGCTATGTCATGCTCTCCGCTTGGTGTTGGAATCCACGTGTTCATGAGTGGATAGTGGTCGATGTTGAGTGATTCTATGTAGTAGGGGAAGTCTACTATGCCGTCGCTACCGGTTTCGTTCTGGTACGGACCTTGATATAAGTCTACGCCGATGAAATCGCTCCAGTAGTTTCCGCCTGAAGGATAGCCATCATCCCACGTGTTAGAATGTCCGTATTCGCAGTAGCTTTGGACTGTGTTGTTCACGAAGTTATTGTGAATAATAGTGCAATCGTCGCCGACGAGAAAGATTCCAAACACGTTGCCAGTCACATCGTTTTCAGCAACAAGGATGTTTTTTGCGCTTGCCAAGCAGACACCCATCTCGTTGCCTGTCATTGCATTTCTGACAATAGTCATGTTTGATGAACTGCAAATAAGTATGCCTTGACTATTGTTTGCCAGTCTAAGGTCTTGAGCAGTTATTCGCGTGCAGTTTATCAGGGCTACGAAACCTGCGTCGAGTGGAACTGTCTGGTCTGTCTTGTTGACCCAGTAGTATATGGGTTTTCCATTGACAGTGTTTGATGGGTCGACGTCTTGGACAAGCCAATCGATTCCCCAAATAGGCACGTAGAAGTTGTATTTGTTGCTCACCATAG
>CAYHAK010000008.1:0-6815 GCA_964354625.1 uncultured Candidatus Bathyarchaeia archaeon | reverse complement strand
AAATAGGCACGTAGAAGTTGTATTTGTTGCTCACCATAGTGTTCCCGCGTAGCACATTGTCTTTTCCGAATAGGGAAATGCCCGTGTAGCCATTCGAGGTAACGTTGTTATTTGTAAGCTGGTTGTTGGAACCTCCAACATTTATCCCTCCCCACGCATTTTTCGTAGCTATGTTATCACTCGCGTTGTTGAAGGAACCGAGAACGATACCGTCCACTGAATTATCCATCACGATATTCCCTGTAACTGTGTTGTTTGACTCAGAGATTATGCCATACACGTTTCCTGTCACATTGTTCTCAATGATGCTGTTGTACGATGAAGCTGAGAAAGCAATGATGCCTTTTGCACCGTTTTCTGCTACGGTGTTTCTATCTAGAACGTTGTGGGTTGAACAGAGAAGCATTACGCCTTCCTCATTCTTTGTGATACTGCAGTTCGTGATCGTGCTATCCGAAGTCTGGAACAGCAGGAGGCCGCTGAAGTTTCTCGTGAGAGTCAGATTTTCTGCCGTTATTCTTGTGCAGTTGACGAGAGCTACGTAACCTGCATCTGAAGGAACTGCTACATCTTGCCTGCCAATCCAGTAGTATATTGGTTTGGAGTCGACGGTGTTGGAGGTATCCACATCATGGAGAAAATCCTCTAGGAAGCCACCGGACACGCCGAAATTGTACGTGTTGCTGTTCATTGTGTTGTTTCGGAGACTGCTTTGATTGCAGCTTTCAATCATTATGCCTCTATCGTTCTGTGTCAGGATGTTGTGTTGGAGTGTGTTGTTAGAGCTCAGTACTAGGTAAACGCCATAGTCGGTGTTTTCTGAAATCGTGTTTTCAGTGATACTATTGTTGCGTGAAGAGAGCACTCTGACGCCACAGCCCAAGTTACCAGTTATGTTGTTGCCTACAATGCTGTTATTCGTGGATACGTGCGACCACCACGGCCAATTGAGTGATTCAAGCACGACGCCGGAATATGTGTTGGCTGTGATGTTGTTACCTTGTACGATGGTGTGGTTGGAAGCACTTATCCTAATTCCTACCCTGTTTTCAGCGATGTAGTTGCAGGTTACGTTGTTGCGAGCGCCAAATTCGAGCACAAGCCCCGCATCCCCATTTTGCGCAATATAGTTGTCAGAAACAGTAGCGTTATAGGATACGGACAGGTACAGTCCATACCATGTGTTTTCTGTTATGTTGTTGTGACTAATCGTGATTTTATCAGAAGAGGAGACAATGATGCCACAGTTTTTTCCTGTAATGTTGTTGGAACTGATCACAACTGAATAAGGATTGAAGACAGCTATTCCGATCTGGCTTCCTTGAATGGTGTTTCCGGTCACTGTGCACGAAGAGCTGACAGATATTCCCGTATCAAGGCTTCTCGTCACTTTGTTGCCGTCGATCGAGATATTGTGCGAACCAGAGCCGACGATTATGCCTATGTTGCCACCAGATACGCTGTTATTGGTTACGCGGCTATCTTGAGAGTACGACAGTTGAATCCCAGACGTGTTGTTGGTAACCACGTTCCCAATTATGGTATTACTTAGGCATCCCTCTGAATCTATTCCAGCATTGAGGTTAGTGGATACGGTGTTTTTCTCTATTGTGTTGTGACTAGAGTCAAGGGTTTTGATGCCATAAGAATTGTTTGCGATGCTATTTTCGATGATCTTGTTGCGCTTTGAAGAACAGTAGAGTCTTATGCCGGGTCCTCGACTGTCCGTTATCGTGTTGTTTGTGACTCTCGAGTCTGTGGTGTTTGCGACGAGAATGCCGTCGATGTTTTTCAGAGCCAGATTTCTGATGGTTATGTTTCGGCAGTTCACAAGTGCTGCGTAGCCAGCGTCTTCTGGGACACTGCTGTTTGCCTCGCCTAGCCAGTAGTAGACTGGCTTGTCATTTACGGTGTTCGTTGAGTCAATGTCGTGGACGTAATATGCTAGCTGGTTACCGTCCACGCAGAGGTTGTATCCATTGCCTGTCATGTTGTTCCGTGCAAGGTAACCGTCCCACGATGAGTCAATGTGTATGCCCTCGCCGTTTGCGGTCACGTTATTGGCCGTGAGATTGCCATGGGGCGTATTGTAGACGTAGATACCGGAGTTGCCGTTTGTAGCAACGTTGTTTTCGCTAATGCAATTGCCGTTACCGGCGTTGCTCAGTTCAATTCCGTTTCCCAAATTGCCACTAATGTCATTTGCGTTAATGCAGTTGTCACTTGAATAGGAACTCAACACAATTCCAGATTGACTGTTTGAAGCCAAGCGATTTCCGCGTACAGTGTTTCTGTCGGAGTTCTCTCCTAGCGCTAGCCCTGAGTAGTAGTTGTTGACCATGTTGTTCCAGATGATGATGTTGCTTGTAGAGTTGACGAGGGATAGACCATTTGATGTTCCTGCAGTTATGTTGCTGAAGCTTATGGTGTTGTTCCAAGAATGGTAGAGTCCGACACCTTCGCCGTTTTGCGTTATGGTACAGTTGGTAATCGTCGAGTTGTTCGTGCAGACAAGATACGCACCGTTGAAGTTCCTTGTAAGGGTGAGATTCTCTGCAGTAACCCCTGTGCAGTTAATGAGGGCTAGATATCCTGCGTTTGCAGGAATAGTCAGGTTATGCTCATTGACAAGATAGTATATTGGCTTTCCGTCAACTGTATTGGAAGTATCTATGTCGTTCATCCAATAAGTTGGAGTGTAGTCTGCAACAATGCCGAAGTTGTACGTGTTGTTAACCATGATGTTGTTTCTGAGAGTGTTGTTTGAAACTCTGTAAAGACGGATTCCGCGCTTTGAGTCTGTGACGTTGTTGTGGCTCACGATGTTGTTGCAGACTCCAAAGTCGTAACCGCTTGAGATTTCAATACCACCGCTCTGGCGCACTACATTGCTGGCTAGGGTGTTGTTTCCTCCCCTAACCGAAACAGCTGGACCATAGAAACCAGAAAGATCGTTGCCAGTTACATTGTTGCCAAAACAACGGTCAAGCCAGATGCCAAACATGCTGGGGTTTGAGGTGTTTGCCGTCACAGTGTTCTCGACAAACCTGCTGTAGTTCGAGCTGACAGGGCGAAGAGCAGACAGACAACTATCCGCAAACAAGTCACTCTCAACTACGCAGGTGTAGTTTGACCTAGAAACAATTATCACAATGCTGCCGTAGGCAGAAGCGTTTACACGGATCACACTGACATCCATGCATCTGTCGATTTCCACGCATGCGCTACGGCGACTCTCAATAACCATATTCGTGATCGTCACGTTTCTCAAACCATGCAATCGCAAGCCTTGCACATTCTCTGGGCTCCGCACCGTGTGTCCGTTGCCATCTAATGTCATGTTGTCTCTTTCGATTACAATGGAGTCGTTGTTGACATCGTTGGTCAGAGTATAAATGTCTCCATCTCTGAGTATCGGAGACATCGAGGGATCAACACTTCCATCAGATCGTATGTATATTGTTCCTTCTGCCTTGGCTGGCTGAACGACATACATCGACGACAAAACACCAACAACGAGAATCAACGTCAAAGATAACGAAGCGATTCTTCTCAACATCTCGCCCTCTCCAAGCTTTCAATTGGTTATCCGAACTATTAACAGTTTTGAAGAAATCTTCTATGGCATCAGTCTCTGCTAGCTAAGTGTATCAGAGCGTGCCTGCTCTTTCCAGAGCTCTCCGTCGTCTAAGTAACTACGTTTCTCCTTGTTCTTCTGTCTTCGTTGCTTGCGCGCGCTGGTGGGGCTTTGCGGAACTTGTCAGGGCCGTTTTTCCGTAGTGGAGTGATTCGGAGGGCTTATTCTCCTAAAGCATGCTGTGAGCCTCTGTCAGAGTCAAACGTTTCAAGGTCGAACAGGGAGAAGTAAGCTCATGGATATCTTTCGTTGTAGTGTTTGGCTGTTGTGACAAGGTCGAATATGTTGATGATGTCCCATGACTCCGCAAAGTTGGCGTTGGCGTCCCAGTTCGCGCTTTCCTCTTTTGAGCCGTAGATGATGGCTGACTGTACGAGGTCGAAGATGTCCACTTCTCCGTCGCAGTTCACGTCTCCAACTAGTCCTGAGATTCTGACTGTGTCTGTTCCTTCGAATAGGGTCCCGTCGAGAAGCCTTCAGACACCTTCAACGCAACGTCGCCGAACATAAAACCCTCAGAAAGCAAGTGCAGTTGGATTTCGGTTCTGTTGAACCTGAACGTGAGGTCCGGGACTCCGTCGCTGTCATAGTCCCCTATCGTGGCGGGGGAGACTTGCGCAGGAATCGTATCGTCCAGACGGATAGAGGACAAGTTGACGTCGTTGAGATCGTAGCCTTCTGGGAGTTCGATGTGGCAGGGCGTCCACCTTCCTCTGCTCCTGAGGTTAAGTCGATCTGGGTCTACGTCTGTGTTTGCGGGTATCTTGGTCACGAACGGAGGTGGAGGCTCGGGGTTGTCGACTATGTCTGAAACCATTTGGAGGAACCAGAAATCCTGTCTGCTGTAACTGACAGAAGAATACCACTCGTAGTCTCCCAATGCCGAGAAAGTCACTTCAGCGCCCTCAGGGTGCGTCACGGTCGCAGAGGAACCAACCACCAGAGGGAAGTTGTCCCAGTGCGCGTAGTGTATCAGCACTCCTGGCTTCGCCGTCGGAGAACCTTCCAAGTCTGGCGATTTCTCAGCCCTGAATGTGGCCTTGAAACTGTAAGTCTTCCCTAGCGCGCGCGCTAAATTTTGACTCAAGGAGAACGGCTGTTCAAGGTGTTTTCCTATTTTCAGTCTGTAGCTCTTTCCCATGTATGAGTAGCCTTCACCATTTGCTAGGGTCCTGTGAATCTTTGTCCTGTTGAGTTCTCTGAGCTCAGCAATACCCTTGTATATCCACGGCCTCTTGAGGTCGACTATCCTGTTGATCTTGTCAAGGTCTATGCTACTTGGGGCTCTGACAGTTAGACTACCATCAGGTTCCACATAGATGCTGACGGTTTTCCGGTTTGTTTGCGTTAGTGAGTACGTAACGTCTTTATATGTGCATATCAATCGAGAATCTTCTCCTTTCTGTTTTTAGCGAGCTTCATAAAGTCTGTAACTATTTGCTCCTTCTTCCCAACGAGTTCTGGCACGCTCGAATAAAGAAGAATGTCATCCATTAGTGCCCTGAGGTGTTTTTCTTTGAATGCATTGCCCCAAAATCCTACTTTGCCTATTTCCAACGCAATGACGTTGACGATGTCCACTATGATCTTCTTCATATGCTCTTCAACGCTTGGGGATGGTTTCGTATCTCCGAATGCTATGTCTTTCAACATATCAAAGAACGGAGCGTGTTTCTTAGGGTCGAGACCGCTTTCTTGTGCTTTTCTTCCTTCTCTTATTTCTTTTCTCAGCTGTTTGAGGTATCTTACTTGCTCATCCCAGTTGTCCTTGTAACCCTTGAGGATTTCTTCCAGTTTCTCACTTATTCTCCTATAGTAAGCGGGGTCAGTGTTGAGGAGAACTTTGCAGTGTTTTCTTATAGCATGCTCCATTGTTGAAGCTTGTGAGCGTGGTGTCCTGTTCTTATTGACTTCGTGTTCGCGCGCGCGTCGAACAAATCACCGGAAGCTCTTAATTACGGAGTTCAAGACATTGGCATTGTCATCAACGGGAGGATCAAGTTGCCAGGGAGTTTTGAAGAAAACGAGCTTCAAGACGCAATATCTCATGAAGAGCAAAGAGTGCGCGAATAAGATGAAAGTCCTTTTCCTCTGTGAACATAACTCAGCTAGATCGCAGATGGCTGAAGGTTTGCTGAAGCACCTGTACGGTGAAAAGTATGAGGTTTTCAGTGCTGGTTCAAACCCGACGCGAGTAAATCCTCTTGCTATTGAGGCAATGAGAGAGATAGGAATAGATATCTCCAAGCAAGTTACCAAGAGCATTGAAGAGTTTCGAAACAAAGAGATTGACCTAGTCGTATCAGTGTGCCAGAACAGCGCCAAATTGACTTGCTCATTGTGTTCTTCACCGATAGTCATGGGCAGACCAGAGATAATCAACACATCGATACCCGGGGCAAAACACTATCTCCACCATGGATTCAATGATCCTTCCGAGGTTGATAGAAGTGACGAAGAAAAGATCGTGGCCTTTCGGCGTACAAGAGACGACATCAAAAAGTGGATACTCGACAATTTTGGCGATCTAAAGATAGAAGACCTGAACAACCCCGCATGAAAAGTATTCCCTCAGGGCACGCTGGGTTCAAAACCTATCCCGGCTGCATTTGGCAAACGTCTAGCACACGGGAGAAGTGAAGATAGCTAGAATTATTAGGATCGAAGAAACATACTTTCATGTCACAATGCATAGATGGGGTGAATTTGGCTTTGACGGGAAAGGGCGTTGGTGGCCCGAAAATTGCTGTTGTTGGTGCGGGCTTTGTGGGAACTACGTTTGCCTATTCTCTCCTTATCCACGGCTTTGCTTCTCAGATCGTGATTATAGACATTGATAAGGAGAGGGCTGAAGGAGAGGTCATGGATCTCAACCATGGAATGCCCTTCGCCTATCCAACTAGAATACAGACTGGAGACTACGCCGACTGCAGAGATGCTGATATCGTTGTCATTGCTGTAGACAGAGGTCAGAAGATTCAGCAGTCGCGTTTGGAATTGGCTGAAGGGAGCTTTGAGTTGCTGAAGCAGATAATTCCGAGCATCACACGATACAATAGCGAAGGAATCCTGTTGGTGGTCACCAATCCTTTGGATGTTATGACTTGCGTTGCTTTGAAGCTGTCAGGGTTTCCGAAAAACAGGGTTATCGGGTCAGGAACGATTTTGGATACTGCTC
>CAYHAK010000007.1:0-51706 GCA_964354625.1 uncultured Candidatus Bathyarchaeia archaeon | reverse complement strand
CATGAGGACAAGAAGAGCGGCTCGATAACGCTGTTTGACCTGCTGAAGGCAGCGGTTAGGCAGAGGCCTGATTACATCATCGTAGGCGAGGTGCGCGGCGAAGAGGCGTACACGCTATTCCAAGCCATGGCCACCGGCCACCTTGGAATGTGCACCATCCACGCAGAATCAGTCGAAGCCGTAATCAACCGCCTTGAATCCGAACCCATGAACATCCCCAAACCACTCATCGCCATGACCGACGTCATAATGGTCATGACCCGAACGGAAATCGACGGAAGACCCGCAAGGAAAGCAGGCACTGCCGCAGAAATCAAAGACCTCGATCCCAAGACGAAAAACATCAGAACCAACGAGATCTTCAGGTGGAACCCGAAAGAAGACACGTTCGCCTTCTCAGGCCAGAGCACCATTCTCGAAGAACATATGAAAAAACAGGGAATAACCGAAGGAGACATCAGAGCCGAACTGAACGCCAGAAGAATCGTCCTCGAATGGATGGTCCAGAAGGGAATCCGCCGTTGCACAGACGTTGCCAACGTGATCCGCGAATACTACGCGAACTCGAAGCGCGTTTTCCAGAAGGCTAGAGTGGGGCTTAAATGATAGACAACAAGGCCATCGAAAAAATCAAGAAACTCCTATACCGCCTCAACACGAGGCTAAGACTGCCCATCCCGAAAAAGACAAAGGTTAAACCACGGGCAAAACAGGAAAAAGTCAAACTTACGTTTGAAAACCCGCAGTCTTTGGCCTTCCAGCTTCTCGGAGAGAAAGCAGGGTGTGTCTTGCCGCTCTTCGAAGGTCTGGACACGAGCCTGCAGCATTCTGGCTTGAAGATCAATGTCAGAGCATACTTAAGCCTGACTATGCTCGCGTCCGTCCTGGTCTCTGTTGGCTCTTTCGTACTGATTCCGTGCATGGCCTTCGTTGTTTTTCGTGTGCCTCTTTTGGCCTCGATCCTGTTCGGAATAGGCGGAGGCCTGTTTGCATTCGCATTTTCCATCATTGGATTCTATGTATACCCGATCTATTGTGCTGACAAGCTCAAGCGTGAGCTGGATGACGAGCTACCTTTTACGTCAGGCTACATGGCAATCCTCACAAGCGCAGGCGTCTCCCCGGAAAAGATATTCTATTCAATTTCCAATCTGAGCGTGCCACTCGTGGTTTCCGGCGAGGCCAAGGACATCGTTAGAGACGTCAGCCTCTTCGGACGGGACATCATCTCAGCCTTAGGGGAAGAATCTAAGAGAACGCCGTCCGAGAGATTCCGTGAGATGCTTGAAGGCTTCATCTCGACGATACATTCAGGCGGAAATCTGGCTGCTTATCTTCGTGAGAAATCCAAACAATACATGAAACTGAAGAGAATTAGCCTGCACAAGTTCTCAGACACGCTGGCCATACTGTCAGAGTTTTACGTGGCCATACTTGTGACAGGCCCACTGATGCTGGTCATAATGCTCGCGGTTATGGCCATGCTTGGCGGCGGCACGTCAGACCAGTTGAACCCGGATCTCATGCTCAACCTGCTGACATACATCGGCATCCCACTAGGCTCCATAGTGTTCCTCATAATCCTAGACGCTGTCTCACCAAAATGGTAATCGAAATGCCGAAAATAGCAAAGAAAATGAAGAACATCACGTGGATCATCTCAGCTTCACTAGCAGCCGCCATAGCAATCTTCGCCTATTTTGTGTCATGGGGAACAAGAACGTTCGACGAATACGTGTTCTTTGCTGCCATAGTAGCTGTCTTGCCTCCGGCTGTCCTGAACTACATCGAGTACAAGTGGAGAAAAGCAGTGGATGAGCATTTGCCAGACCTGTTCAGGACAATAGTCCAAGGACAAGAGACGGGGATGACGCTTCCACAGGCTTTGGAGAATGCGTCAAAGAGAAACTATGGTCCTTTGACGGCCGAACTGCGGAAGATGACTTCACAGATTTCGTGGGGAATGTCTTTTGAGGACGCGTTGCTGGCGTTGGGAAAACGTGTGAACACTGTGCTCGTGCAGAGGACGGTGCCGCTGATAATCGAGGCCAGCCGTTCAGGCGGCCATGTAGAGAAAGTGTTTGATCCCATGGGCAAGTTCGTGCAATCAACCCTGTTGCTTGACAAGGAACGAAGGAACCAGTCAAGGCCCTACGTTGCCATAATTTATGTGGCCTTCTTCGTCTTCCTCTTCACCGTAGTGCTGCTTTTCAAATCGTTCTTCGTGAGCATAGAAGGCCTGCCGATTCTCGGCAAGTCGGCAGTATCAGCTGACACGATGCGACGGATATTCTTCCACATGACATCGATCCAAGCCTTCTTCGAAGGACTCGTTGCTGGAAAAATGGGCGAAGGAACGATAAACGCTGGTCTCAAGCACAGCCTCATCATGATGCTTTGCGGCTACATAGCGCTCAAAATCTTTCTGGGAGTCTGAGAGGATGACGAGAAAACTCCGGTTTATCTGCGATAAAAGGGCCATAACACCTGTCTTGAGTAATCTTTTGCTTACTGTAGTTGCTGTAGCCGCTATGGCTATCGCCACGACCGCAACTTATGTCATAACGACTGACCTGCGTGAGACGATGAGCGAACGAGTGATAGTTGAGGACGTATGGTTTAGCTCTTCAACGGAAAATGTGCAGGTCTGCCTTCACAACGTTGGAAAAGTTGCCATCCATGTTTCCCAGGTCTACGTCAACCACACTTCCCAGTTCTACAACTCGCTTCCCGTCCTAGAGATAAACGCCCATGCGTGGCTTAACATCTCGTGCAGCTGGGCGACAGGCAACCTGTACTATGTAGATGTCGTAACGAGTAGAGGGACGCACGTTGGAGGCTACTATGAAGCGCCTTAGACAGGATAAACGCGGCGTAAGCAACGTAATAGTCGTCATGCTAAGCCTCGTCCTAGTCGTGATCATAGTGGGCAACGTGATCCTCTGTAGCTACGAAATGAACGAGCTGGACTGGGAAAGAATTCAGGAAAGAATAGCCCTCACAAACGCTGAGCACATAACACGCTCAACGTGGTTTACGAGTGGAGGCGAATACACGACGAAAACTGGAAACCGAGTGAGCGGAACATACACGGACACATGGGCCGTCAAGCGCGCACGAATCCCAAGACAGCTATAGACTAGACCTAGAAGGAGGATTCACCGTGGACTCGCCCACCTATCCCAGAGCCTACACGGAGTCTGTGGAGATTGTAGTCCGTTATAGAGCCAGCGACACTCTTGAACGGTGGTTCATCAAAGCCTACGACTAGACAGGGGAAACGTACAGTGATGTCGGATTCAACACTACTGTAGGAGACTCCCCGACAACCGAGTTCAAGTATTACGCTGTAAGCCTGACGACCGTTTGGCAAGACTACGTTCAAAGCAACGGAACAATCAGAATGAAATTCTGTGACGCTAACCCAGACACCAACCAAACGACGGTTGACGTCGACTTCATAGGCGTGAGGTTAGCCATCGAAGGCACGAAGCTCTCTCTTCGGAACGACGGTTCAGTGACGTGCCCCGTAGTAGCCGTCTGGATACTGAATGCAACGTCACATGAGCGGTACGCAGCAGACTTCTTCAACGCAGGCATAAGCACGGACTACATCAGAGCAGACATAACCCTGCCTAAAGGCAACTACATGGCCAAGGTTGCGTCTGAAAGAGGAAATATCGCCGCGCGCGCTAATCCGACCGTGGCTTCATTTCCTGAGCATCTTCTCTTTCAACGTCTTTATGGTCTCTTTCTGGGTTTTCGCTTCCACTACTTGGATGTTGTACAGCTCTGCCATTTTCTTCCCGTTCTCACTCAATTCGGGGATTGCGATCAGATAGGCCTGATCAGGGGAAACGTCATAAATCTTGGCGAACAGGGCGATTACGGGTTGTTCGGGGACGGCGCCCTTCGTGGACGTCGCTAGATCGATCACGGTCACGTTTCTGGCGATTTCGCCTTTGAAGGCGGCTATGTCGAAGACGTGGTTTGCTCCAGACTTGCCTTTCACGAAAGCTGGACTTTCCACATGGAACCCGTTGTCCCGCAGAAAATCGCACACAGGCGTGACAACGACCCAGTCCAGCGATACCTCTTCCTTAACGTCTTCATTGAGGCTGTACGCATAGACATCTTTGATAACGGCATCTTCAAAGTTGGAGTTCGCGTGGCAATCCCTGCAGAAATGTGCTGTTATAGGTATGTCGAAGCTCTTGCTACACTCCTTACAGGTACACCATATGCCAGCACGCCTGTAGTCCACGTCAAGCTTCTTCAATTCGTCATGGCACTTTGGACAGATGAAGCTGTCTCCCTTCTGGAAGTTTTCTTCAACATCCATGTAGCCACATTTTACATGCTCGATCAGTGAGCTTTTTTGGACGTCAAATGACTTGCAGTACGGACAGCAGTAACGGGCTGAGATGTTTGCGGAGCCACATTTTGGACAATAGATGACCTTGTCGTACAGCCTTCTCTTCAGGATGCCTGCTCCATGTAGCTCAGCAAGAAAATCCTCCGCGCCCACAGCCTCACCGAGGATTGCTTCAACAAGCGCGTACCCGTAACCCGCATTAGGATCATAAACCGGCTCAAGCTCGGTGATCTCGCCGCTCAGGAATTTACTTAGGAAAACTTGTGTGTTGCGATCCTTGTACAGATCAGCGCGTTCAGCCTTGCCCGATTTCTGCATTCATTACCCTAACCATGTTACGTTCTGTGCCCGGGATTCAATAATCATCTTGCGGTTCTAGAGTTAATAATTGTTTTCTTCACTGTTGAATTTTCTACATAGACAGGCGCAGAGGTTCAAGATCCTCAGAGGCAGGGCTGGCCTTCACAGTCATGTTTTTTAGTGGGGACAGCAATAATGCAAGTGCAACATATTCATAAACAGCAATATGACGAATGGTGAATTGAATGGCAAAGCCGAACCCTCAGAACCGTATGCCATCTCGCTGGGCAGCATTGAAAGACTTCACGCCGATGATGATCTTCCTAGTTATGGCAGTTCTGATTGAGTGCTTGGTGGTTGTCTACGCCATAGGCTTGGGTGTTGAGGACACGTCCCCATTGCAGTCGAGTTTCCAGTTTCCGGGAACCAGCTGGAACGTCACGCTGACCGTGAGCCCGCTGTTTCATCTTGTTCCTTTGACGGTGATTATTGCTCTCGTGGCTAGTTGGGCATATCTGGCGAGACACGTTGGTACAAGGGCTCAAGAAACGTGGAGGGGAAAGGCTAGCCAGCCCCCAAGGTACGGGAAAAAAGCGGAATCGCGACTGATGCTGTTCTTCGGAAGGATCGGATCAAGCCTGTCAAAGGTCAGGGGTTTTTCCTACCTTGCGAAGAAGGCCCATTCAGCCAGAGGCAAGATAAAAAGCGCACTGATTGTGTTTGTGGTCTTTGCATTGTTTGTTCTCGTCGCCTCGCTTCTGGCCTATCCGCAGACGATTTACCGAGTCGCATCGAACCTCTACCAAACGAACCCCTCACTGCTCGGGTTCGTCAGAGGAACCAACGAGGCCCTAGCACCCGTCGGCAACGCCGTCTCCGCCATAAATGGCGCCTTGCTGTGGATGGCCCCAGGTTTCAGGGACTTTGCCGCAGGCGTCGGCAGCGTGTTCAAGCCGCTCGCTGAGTTGGACGGTGCAGGAAAGTATCTTGCGTTCCAGAATGCTGCAGCGTGGCTTTCCGCCTTGGTTGTCCTGTTCTACGTGGCGTTCGGGCACAGGAGCTATCGGTACAGGAAGAAGTGAACATAGCCCTGGCTGGTTTTGATGGCTGACCACCCCAGGTTTGGTCCTGCTGGGGTGCCTCCCACGTTTAGAATGCTGAATGCGGATTTGGAGGATGTTCCAGCGCTTCTGCATGAGGAGGGTCTTGATGCGCTCGAGTATGAGGCCATCTACTGGGGCGGCGTGCCTCAGATAAGACGTGAGGAGGCTGAAAAGCTGGGCTCGAAGGCCGACGAGAACGATGTCTGGCTCAGCTTGCACGGATCGTACTTCATCAACTTCAACGGCGAGAAGCAGATCGAGGAGGCAAGCAAGAAGCGGCTGGTTGCCTGCGCCATCGGTGCTGACTGGATGAAAGCCCACACGGTGGTTTTTCACTCTGGCTTTTACGGCAAAAGGACGCTTGCTGAGGCGCACAGACGCGTTGTTGAAGCCATGAATGACGTGGTTGCCACGTTGAAAGGTCTTGGAATAACAGGCGTAAGGCTAGGTGCAGAGACAATGGGCAAGCCTTCGCAGGTGGGAAGCCTAGAGGATGTTCTAGGATTCTGTGAAGCGGTTGAGCAGACTCAACTGGTAATTGATTGGGCGCACTTGCACGCGCGGAGCCGGGGAAGCTTCAGGACAGTTGAGGACTTCCGCAAAGTTGTCGAGCAGACTGAAAGCCGTCTCGGCACCGAAGCCATGCGGGATATGCACTGCCACTTCACGAAGATCGAGTATTCGGACAAGGGCGAGCGGCGCCATCATGTTATGGACGAGGCTGGTTATGGTCCGAGTTTTGAGATGCTTGCGAAAGTGATCGCTGATTTTAGACTCAGGCCTGTGTTAATATGCGAGAGCCCGTTGCTGGATATTGACGCGCTGAAGATGCGCGACATGTTTAGAAAGGAGCTGGAAGGCTCTTTGCCTACGGTGCGATAGTTTTTTATGCCCTCTAATGATGTTTTTATGGGTATGCGTTTTGGTTCGGCTGAAAGGGTTTCAAAAGCTGACGCCGGTTGATCAGGCGCTTCGGCTGTTTCTGAAGGCAGTTCCGCCTAAGAAGCTGAATGCTGAAACTGTGGCCTTGTCCTCCGCCTTGAACCGCGTGCTGGCAGAAGACGTGATTGCGGAGGAGAACTTGCCTCGGTTTGACAAGTCCGCAGTTGACGGTTACGCTGTAAGGGCTGAGGACACGATGGGCAGCTCGCTGTTCAAACCTAAGGCGTTCGCGTTAGCTGGAGGAATCAGCGTGGGCGGGAAACGGGCCACACAGGTGTGGACAGGGAACCCGATGCCCAGGGGCTCAGACGCGGTGTTGATGCTGGAGAATGCCAAGCGAGTTGATGGCGGAATCGAGGTTTGGGTTGTCTTGACGCCTAGAGAGAACGTTTCCAAGAAGGGCGAAGACGTGCCCAAAGGGAAGACAGCGCTGAGGGCCGGGACCCGTCTGGGGCCTTATCATTTGGCCTTGATCGCAGCGTTGGGAAGAACCAAGGCGAAGGTTTACAAAAGGCCTGTTGTCGGCGTTTTGGCCACAGGAAACGAGTTGGCGAGGATTGGCGGCAGGCGGCAGCAGAATCAGGTTTTTGATACTAACACGCTTATGGTTTCGTCGATGTGCCTTGAGTTGGGGGCTGAGCCGCTGGATTTGGGCATAGCAGGGGACGATGTTGAGGAGATTGGCTGCAGGCTAAAGGAAGGCCTCGGGAGGGCAGACGCGGCAGTAACTACTGGCGGAACGAGTGTCGGTGAGGCTGACCTCGTTCCTGGAGTTGTCGGCAGGATGGGAAAGCCGGGCGTGGTCGTGCATGGTGTGGCGATGCGGCCAGGCATGCCTACAGCGCTTGCCATAGTCGATGGAAAGCCTGTCGTTATTCTGTCGGGGAATCCTGTAGCAGCGGTCGTGGGTTTTGAGTTTTTCGCTAGGCCACTGATGTGCATTCTGATGGGCCTGAGGGGAACGGAGCTGAGACCCGTGGTCAAGGCGAGGATGACGAAGAGGGCGACCTCTGCGCTGGGTAGAAGGACGTTTGTGCGCGTCTGTGTGCATGGGGAGGGCAATGAGTTGTTTGCTAGGCCTGTGAGTGCGAAGGGTTCAGGCGCGATATCGACCATGACTGAAGCTAATGGGTATGTTGTTGTGGCTGAGAACCGCGAAGGCTTGGAGGAGGGCGAAATGGTTTCGGTGAGTCTGTTCAGCAGCATCGCGGAGGCCAAGGTGAGTGTTTAGGAAGCTCTTGACCTTCGACGAAGCACGGCAAGCTATCAGAAAACACTTCAAGCCTAAGCCGCTGGGCACTGAGGAAATCCCGCTCTTGAAGGCGCACAGCCGTGTCCTAGCAGAAGACGTGACCTCAGGCTTGGATGTGCCTCCTTTCAACCGTTCGACCGCTGACGGGTACGCCGTCAAGGCTGAGGACACCTTTGGCGCAGAGGAAAAGAAGCCTGTGAAGCTGGCGGTCTGCGGGGCAGTGAACATTGGCGAACTGCCGAAGGTGAAGGTGACGAAGGGTAGGACGGTTGAGATTGTTACTGGTGCGCCGATGCCTGAGGGCGCTGACGCCGTGGTTATGGTGGAGGACACAGAGCGGAAAGGCAACAGGTTGAGCATTTCGAACGCGGTAGCGAGAGACGAGAACGTCATGAAAGCTGGGTCGGACATCAAGAAGGGCCAGACCGTACTGAGGACAGGCGCAATGCTTGGCGCCCGAGAAATCGGTGTCCTAGCCGCAATGGGCCATGCGAAAGCCAGAGTCTACCTAGTCCCGCGTGTGGCTGTCCTATCCACTGGCGGTGAAGTCACCGAACCTGGCAGGAGGCTTCCGCCGGGCAAAATCTACGACATAAACGCCTACAGTCTTTGCGCTGCAGTCACGGAAAGCGGCGGCAAACCAGTCCATCTTGGTGTTGTTCCGGATGATAGGGTCGAGCTTGAGAGGGCTTTGGCGCGTGCGCTGGCTTCTGCGGATGTTGTTGTTACTTCGGGCGGCGTTTCGGTTGGGCCTAAGGATTTGGTGCCTCAGACGGTGGGTTCATTGGGGAAGTCCGGTGTGGTCTTTTCGGGCGTTGCGATTAAGCCTGGGAAGCCTGTCACGTTTGCGACGGTTGATTGTAAGCCTGTTTTTTCGCTTCCGGGCCATCCGGCTTCGGCGTTGCTGGTTTTTCATCTGTTCGCACGTCCGGTTGTGTGCGGCATGGCCGGGAGGAAGGCGATGGAGGCCCCAAAGGTTAATGCGGTTGCAGGCATGAGGATGTTTCCGGCCAAGGGAAGGCGAACATTTGTCATGGTTGCCTTGCGCAAAGACAAGCAGGGTCGGTTAGTGGCTGACGCTGTTGAGCCGGGTGCTTCAGGTGCGATTACGACGCTGGCTAGGGCCGACGGGTTTGTTGAGTTGGCTGAGGGCGTGCAGTTTGTTGATGAGGGAGAAGAGGTTGCGGTCAGCCTTCTCAAGAACCTCCGGGAAGGCGGGTTCTTAGCTTTCTAGCTTAGCTCTCTTTAAGGCCACGTATATCGTGGCGATCCACGAGAGCACGAGGTAGGCGGCTGAGCCTAGGTCGATGAGAATGCTTGCCGTGAACTCGTAGTAGAGCATATAGAGTGAGAACACGGTGGCCACGAAGAACAGGATAATGACTGGGTATAGTGACCAGCTTCTTTTCATGAGTAGGCCATAACCTGCGGCGAGGCTGAATATGCCGATGATGCCCATGTGAGGCGGGAAGCCCGTCATAGCCATCAGCACGAGGCTGAGAAGGGCAACGACCATGTAGAAAACTGAGACGAAGAGGAAACCTTTGCTTTCAGTCAGCTTGGAAACAATCGACATTGATTTATCAGCCTTTAACCTTAATGCATAAACGGCAACATTAATAAATTTAATGTCTTACGTCCATCAGCCTCTTGCGCCTTCAGGCTTGGACAAGCGAAAAGGTTTAGAACCAGCGGCAGATAAGCAACGCTCAAGCACGAGGAAAGCGCAATGGGCGACCATGAGCTTTACGCTTCTCAGTCAAACGTTTTCAGTGGTTTTGACAAGCCTTTTGAGAAGGCCGATTACGTGGTTTTAGGCGTTCCGTTTGACGTTACGAGCACGTATCGTACGGGTGCGCGGTTTATGCCCGCGGCGGTCAGGCAGGCTTCGCTGAACATTGAGACTTACAGTTTTCGCACGGGCTTGGATGTTGAAGACTTGAAGCTGCATGACCTTGGCGACTTGCATGTTTCGACGGACACTGAGACCACGCTTGAGCGGGTTGAGCTGGCGATCAAGAGCACGTTGAAGGCAGGTAAGATGCCTGTCACGATTGGCGGCGAGCACACGGTTACGCTGGGCATCATGCGAGGCCTAGCAGCCAAAGCACGGAAGACCGCTGTGGTCAGTTTTGATGCGCATTTGGATTTGCGGGACGAGTTTATGGATTTGAGGCTTTCGCACACGACGTTTATGCGACGGACCAGCGAGTCGGTGAAGCCTGCGGCGATTTTCGAGTTGGGCACGCGGGCGGTGTGCAAGGAGGAGCTGACCTACGCCAAGAGTGCGGGAATCGACTTTTTCACCGCGCAGCAAATCCGAAAAGAAGGCACACCGCAAACCATAAGCCGGCTCATGAAAAAGCTCGCGAAGTATGATAACCTCTACGTGTCCGTGGACATGGACTTCCTTGACCCAGCCTACGCGCCGGCCGTACAGAACCCCGAAACAGACGGACTCGACCCTGCCTGCCTACTGGATATACTGGGTGCTATATGCGACAAGCGCGTCGTGGGCTTCGACTTGCTCGAGATCTCGCCATCCTATGATCAGGGGGTCTCTGCTGCAGTGGCCGCGAAAGTGATCTTCGAAATGCTGTGTAGTATAGAGAAAAGCCGCAGCGCGAAAGGCCACTAGCTTTACCTGCAATCAGTGAGCGTCTACTCTTTCTGCATTTTTGCGATGAAGAAGCCGTTGCAGTCGTGGATGTGCGGGTAGAGCCTCTGGCATTTGTCTAATCCTCTTAGGCCTGGCAGTCCTATTTTGGGCGTTACGGCGATCAGCGTGAATTCGGGGTGCTGTTTGAGGAATCGTTCGATGATCATTTCGTTTTCTTCGACGGTGATACTGCAGGTTGAGTAGGCCAACGTGCCGTTCGGTTTGACGTTTTCGGTGAGGCTGTCGAGCATTTGCCGCTGGAAGGTGGCCATTTTGTCGATTGAGCGAGGCCTGATGCGCCATTTTGCGGAGGGCAGCTTCCGGAACGTGCCCGTGCCTGTGCACGGCGGGTCCAAGATGACCACGTCAGCCTCCAACACCAGAGGCAACGGCACGCGCGAGTCGGCAATGACAGGTTCGGCGATTTGGGCGCCCATGTGGGTGACCTCGGTTTTCCACACGCTCGTCCTGCGGCGTGAGTAGTCGATTGAGTAGATAGTGCCTTTGTTTTGCATTAGCTGGGCGAGGTAGGTGGTTTTGGCGCCCGGCGCGGCGCATACATCTAGCACGGTAGTGTCTGGTTGTGGGTTTGCGGCTTCGGCGGCGAAGCAGCTTGCCTTGTCCTGAACGTAGAATAGGCCTTCCTGGAACGGTGTGGTACTGGTCAGCAGCTGCCTCGTGCCCACCACGCGATAAGCATGTTTGAGGCCTTCAACCTTTTCGAGCTTGACACCTGCCTCTGCCAGCCTCTGCAGAGTCGCGTCCTCTTCTGCTTTGAGCGTGTTGAGCCTCACGTAGACGGGCGCCTGTCCCATGTCGGCCTCAAGCATCCTTATCGTCTCACGTCTACCGAGAAGTCTGAAACAGTACTTGACGAACCACGTGGGGTGGAAGGTCTGCAGTCCGATTCTTCTTTCGTCGCTAGCTCCCTCGAACACGACTGAGGTTTTCTGTGTGAGAAAAAGGCCCAGCACAGGCTCGACTATCTGTAATGCCTTCCAGCCTAGGATGGCGCGGCCTAGGCCAGCTATGTTTTCGGCTTCTTGGATGTCGGGTTTGCTCCGGTTCTTGGCCACGCGGGTCTGGTAGACGTAAAGCCGTAGAAACGCCTGCACGCCCAGATCATGCTCGGCTATCTTGTCAGGCGTCATAGCGTGGTTGATGAAGCAGTCTATGAAGTTTTTCCGCCTTACGGTTTCGCACACTAGCAGGTGTGCAAGCCTTGTGATGTTGGGATCGGTTGTTCCTAGTTGTTTGACGGTTCGTGCGAGGGCCAGACGCTCGCTCAGGTTACGCATCTCCATCCAACTCAAGGTTTCGATTGCAAGCGTCCAAGCGTCTCTGAGCAAATGTGACCACAAGTTAGAACAACTGCAAGCATGTAGATAAGAGTAAAGGCATTCGTCACTGTCTTTCAGTCGCCGCGCGCGACTTCCGATACAATATTCAGACACTTACTCAGACTCGCAAACCACACACCAACATCACAATGAGTATTTTCACTCATCAACAATCGTCGAGCCTCGGAGCCTTGGATAGAATGCGTCTAGCGTAAGGATTTATTATGGTTGACGCGTAGTCCATATAGCAGGAAGGTCTCGCGCGCGCGAAAGTAGGCGAGTGTGATGATGAAGGGCAAAACGATACGGCGGAAGGTTGTTGTTGGTGCGACTCCGAATGAGGCCTATGAGGCTTCTGTTGACGCGAGGAAACACTCTGCGTTCACAGGCAGCAAGGCAACCTGTGACGCGGGGGTCGGCGGAGAGTTCACGGCGTGGGACGGATACATCTCGGGGAAGAATCTGGAGTTGGAGAAAGGAAAGGGGGGGAATAGTGCAGGAGTGGACCACGACGGAGTGGCCTAAGGGCTATCCTGCTTCGCGGCTGGAGCTGAGTTACGAGAAGGTTAGAGGAGGCACGGAGATCCTGATGGTTCATTCTGGTGTTCCAGCCGAACATGCTGACGACATTGCCAAGGGATGGGACGAATTCTACTGGAAACCTCTGAAGAAATACTTCAAGAAGTGAACAAACTCGCCTCCTGAGCCACAGCAGATTATTGCGCGTTCTGACGAAGAACTAGCCTAGCACATGTGCGAGTCTTTAGCGTTGTAGTCGGTTACACCCAGTTGCTTGACCGTTCGTGCCAGTGCCAGACGCTCGCTCAGGCCACACATCTTCACACCAACAAAGACCGTTCAGACATACGTCTATCGTTTTGGAAGTAAAGAGATTTTAGTCTATCCAACGCATAAGCTAGCTGGCTGAGAACGGAGAATGGCGCAGAAACACCTGTTTGACTATTCTGAAAGGGAGAATCTCCCTCCGAAAAAGGAAGAGGCAAAATCGGAAGCTCCTCCCATCGTTATTGCAGCAGCCGCAAGAGGCGAGAAACGCGTATTTCCGCCTGTGGCTCCTGAGAACCTTCCACCCTCCTATTTCGTCTCAGCCACATACGACGGCGAAAAAAGAAAAGCCGTCATCAAACTCTACGAACCCACGTCAAGCCAGATCTTCTTCTGGTACGACAATAAAGGCCACCAACCCTACTGCCTCACAAACCTGTCACCACTCGAACTCGAAAAACTGCCACGACTAATGCACCATGAAGGCTTCGACCGCTTCGAAATAGTAGACAAATTCGACCCGCTACTGAATAGAGACGTCAAAGTAACGAAGATCATCACGAAAGACCCGCTTGCCGTTGGCGGCCGTCCTGCAGGCTGCATCAGGGACATCATCCCCGAAGACTTCCCAAACGTCTCAGACACGCCCATCGCGCCTGAAGAAATCAAAGTCTGGGAATCCAGAATTAAATACTACGAATCCTATATCTACGACGAAAAACTGTCCCCAGGCATGATCTACCAAGTCAAACAAGGCAACCTCACACAAGCCAGCGTAGACCAAGCCGAAAAAATGGTCACACAACTCAAAGCCATCTTCAAAGACGAGACAGCAGAAGAGATGCAGTTCATCGAAGAATGGGCCAGACTCCTCGAGTACCCCGCACCCAAGTTCCGCCGCGTCGCACTAGACATCGAAGTCCTTGCACCCATACCCACCCGCGTACCAGACCCACGAGACGCAGCCTACCCAATCGTCTGCGTATCCCTCTACAGCTCAGATGGAACACAAAGAGTCCTGCTTCTGAAACGCGAAGGCGCTCGCGAAGGAAACGAGCATCTGCCAGCCGAAGTTGAGGCAGAATACTTTGAAACAGAAGACAAACTCGTACGACAAGTGCTCGAAGCGCTTGCGGAGTATCCGTTCGTTTTGACGTTTAACGGCGACGACTTCGACCTGCCCTACATCTTCAACAGAGCATTAAAGCTGGAAATCAGGCGCAGCGAAATCCCGATAGAGCTTGGCAAACGCTCCACACTGCTGTCATATGGCGTTCACATTGACCTGTACAAGTTCTTCTTCAACCGTTCAATCCAAGTCTACGCCTTCAACAATCGCTACCGAGACGTAACCCTCGACGACGTAGGCAAAGCACTCATAGGCACCGAAAAAATCAGGTGGAACAAACCCCTCGGCGAACTCACCTACTCCGAGATGGCCAAATACTGCCTCCGAGATGCAGAGATAACCTACAAGCTCACAAGCTTCGAAGACGAACAAACCATGAAGCTCATACTGGTCCTTGCACGAATCAGCTGCATGCCCATGGACGACGTAAGCCGCCAAGGCGTATCACGCTGGATAAGAAACTTCATGCAACGCGCGCACCGCAAAAGAAACATGCTCATCCCTGAACCGAGAGACATTTTGACCGTTAAGGGCAAGACTTCGACGAAGGCCATCATCAAAGGCAAGAAGTACAAAGGCGCCATCGTCGTGGAGCCTGCTCCTGGCGTGCATTTCAACGTGGCCGTCATGGATTTCCCAAGCCTGTATCCCTCCATCATCAAAGTCTGGAACCTGGGCTACCAGTCCATCCTGTGCCACCATCCCGAATGCCGAACCAACCTAGTCCCGGACACCACAAGCTGGGTATGCACTAAGAAACGCGCCCTCGAAAGCCTCCTCATCGGCTCGCTCCGTGACCTCCGCGTACAATGGTACAAAACCAAAGCTAAAGACAAAACGCTACCACCTGACCTCAGAAGCTGGTACAACGTCGCCCAAGGCGCACTAAAAGTCATACTCAACGCCAGCTACGGCGTATTCGGAGCCGAAACCTTCGACCTCTACTGCCCACCTGTGGCTGAAGCTACTGCAGCTATTGGCAGGCACTCGATCACGCAAATACTCAACAAAGCCAAGACTCTAGGCATTCAAGTTCTCTACGGAGACACCGACAGCCTCTTCCTCAAAAACCCCTCCCGACAACAAATCGACGACCTCGTCCGCTACACCGAACACGAACTCAAAATGGGGCTAGACGTAGACAAAGTCTACAAATACGCCGTGTTCAGCTCACGCAAGAAAAACTATCTAGGCGTGCTCGAAGACGGAACCGTTGACGTCAAAGGCCTCACAGGCAAGAAGCGGCACATACCCGTCTTCATCAAGAAAGCCTTCGATCAACTGAAGCAACGCCTAGCCGCCGTCAAAGACCCAGCAGACTTCGAAAACGCCAAGAAAGACATCGCGCAAATCGTACGCGACCGTTACATGCAGCTGAAGCGTCGCGGGTGGGAAAGCATAAGCGACTTGGCCTTCAACGTGGTGTTAGGCGAGGAACTATCCAGTTATACGAAGACTACGCCTCAGCATGTGAAAGCAGCAAGGATACTGCAAGGCGATGACAAGGAACTCAAAGTCAGAGCAGGAGACCTCATAAGCTTCGTAAAAGTCATCAAACCCCCACACGTCAAACCCGTCGAACGGGCCACAAAAAGCGAGGTTGACGTAGACAAGTACATAGCCTACCTGCACTCAACGTTCGACCAAGTCCTAGACGCACTAGGCCTAGACTTCGAAGAGATCATAGGCCTAACAAAACTCGAACGCTTCATGTAAGCACCCTTGCTAGAAAATAGAAAAAATGTGAACTTGAAGCGATCGCGAAGGCCTATTCTTCTGCCGCAGTCTTCAGTCCACGCGACCTCAGCGGTTCCAGGATCTTCGGTCTGCTTAAGAGAGCCAACAAGAGGTAGCCAATTCCCGCTATGGCTATGAGACTGCTGGCGGTAATGCTCACGATGCTTGCTGTCCACACAGGCCAGCTAACCGGTATTTTGAGACTGAATATGTCCGAAGGCCCTCCGAAAATCATCCAGACATAGCGCGCGCGTTCTCGTATTGGGTCTGTGCCTTTGGCGCGTTTGGTTGAGTTGTCTGGTTATCGTAAGAGGCGTTGGTCTTTTGAGGATGGGTGGTTGATTCTTGAAGCGTTCTGATGGTTGGCGCTTGGGTTAGTAGTTTTTATATAGTTGCGCGCGCGCTGCAACGCTAGCTGAGCTTTCACCTAGATTACTGATGATCTTCGATTTCAATTGGTCTGCTTTTTATTGCCGCTATCAAATTGCATGCCACAGCCCCGTAGTTCTTGATAACATCAGAGTTGATTCTGGTGAAAATTTCCTGCATTTTCTCAAAATCGGTCTTGGGGTCATACTGCTTTTTTATGCCTAGTTTGGATATCTCTTGGGCATAGAACACATTTCCATAAGGCCACACCAAAACGAGAATGGCATCATTCCAGAATCTCTTGTACGTTTCAATTAGATCTCGTTTGAACCATGGGTCTGGGTTGGATGACATCTTGACTTCAACCAGCTTCACGTCTTCAATCTGATCATCATAGATGAGGAGGTCTGGAGAGGATCTTATTCTGCGTGCAGTTGGTGAGTCTTTCGTCGCTATCTTCTTCTTGACACTGGAAAATGAGTTCTCATAGCCATAGGAAATCACCATATACTCCGATTTTTCGAATAGTATCTTGACAAGTTCTTTGAAGATATTCCCTCGGAATAAGTTGTCATAGAAATCGCTCAAGACAAGTTCACTTGTTTGCGCGCGCGCGCTTCGGTCTTGTGAACTTTGCAGTAATGTGTGTAGGCGGTGGACATTTGGTTTTTCCATCGGCCTGTTGCTGGTTCGCCGTTTTGTTTTGTGTATTTGGCTATGGCTAGTTCTATTTCTGCGGTGTTGTTTAGGTCTGCTCGTTTTGCGAGTTCTTTTAGTGCTTTAATGTATGTTTCGATTGTGCAAGTTGCTTTTCCTTTGCGTTGGAGGTAAAGTTTGACTTGCTGGATGGTTGGGAGTTGTTGTACGTAAGAAGGGGTGAGTGCGTTTTTTGATTGGGTGTTGGCCCACTCACCCGCCAAACAGAACAAGAAATACAGTACTGAGCTATTAAGCCTTGCTGGAAACACTACTTGCTTGCGACCACAGCCTGAGTCTTCTCTTCTGGTTCGGGGGCAACTTCCAAAGTGACACCATCCTCTACCGCTGGCTCCGTGCCCATTTCCACGCTTACGCCGTCTGGTGGCGCTGCCTGCTTGTCAGAGCGCAATAGGTCGTTTGGGGGAGATGGAGTGTTGAGGATTGTTGACATGAGGTACATGGCTGTAAACGCTGACTGATAGATGCGCTGGAAAAGAATAGGCATCTTAGTTTCAGGGTCAACCTCAAGCATCTTCTGTATGTCGGCATCTTTGCCTGACAGAGTGGCCGTGCCATCAACCTGAAACTTCACGACACTTGGTTTAGTGGACAAAAACAGGCTGAAACCAACGAGGCTCATCTGGCTTTTGCGTTCCTTTTCCTCCAGCTTTGCCTTCACATCGAAGGTTACAGTCTCAACCGTGCCTTTGGAGGCCATCTTGTTGCCCACTAGGCTGGTGATTTCTATCTTGACTGAAACGTTCGGAATGAAGGATGCTGGACAGATGGTTGATTCCCCACATTAACCAAGCATAAGATCAGCTAGGCCTCTGACCTCCGTGACGTAAGCCTCTACACAAACCGATTTTTGCCTTTTGTGTGTAACACCATGCTACATACACTGCCGCGTGAGAAACGCTTGCGTTACCTAGAACATCTCGATTAGCGAAGCGGCCAAAGTCGAAACAGTCACAATGAAGGAGATAACCAGGACCACTTGTTGCTCAGTCAAAGGACGGCGATGAGTCACCAGCGTAACCAAACTGCGCCTGTGGTCAGAAACCAGCCTCTTTCCATCAAAGGAAACGTTCGCTTTGGCTCTGAAGAGGAAAAACGTCAACAAGATCAAAGAGGAATTAACCACGTAAGGCAGAATGGAGATGATCAGACTGAACTTCAGATCCGACATTATCGCAAACGATACCAGCGACATCCCTATAGCGAAGGACCCTGTATTGCCCACGAAAATCTTGCCTCGGAAATTGAGAGCGGCAAGCACAAGCCAGGCAATCAACGGGCCACACATAAGCAAGGCGTAGGACCTTGAAAAAACCATAAGCCCAACCATCATTATGCCTGGGCAGATCGTTTCCAAACCATTCAGTCCGCCAAGCTGGTTCACAGTATTGGTGACTATCGTGACAAGCAACGGAATTATTATGAAGAAGTAGTACACGCCGAAGTCTATTGTTCCTATGAACGGAAGCGAAATAGCAGTGCGCACGTCAGGACGAGAGGCCCAAGCTAGCGAGATAAGCGGTATGGCAGCTATCAAGGGCAGAAAAGCCTTGTAGCGCCACTTGAGATCTATCCAATCGTCCAGCAAACCAAGGAAGCCACCGAACAATATGCAAACCGCCAAGGTCAGGACCGGAGAGATCCCATTCGAAACCTCCACAACATTAAAGAAGTATACAAAAAAGAGGTACACGACGCTGACCAATACATAGACCACGCCAAGCCCGTTCGGAACCAACGGCTTGTTAGGCTTGTGCTGGTCAGGAACCTTCGGAAACACGTTGTCCCTTTCCTTACTGGCTTGGATGGTCAGTATCATACAAGGCATAGTTGATCTTGTAGAGGCATACTAGCGGAACTATGCCTCCGTACCTGTTACTCGCTGCGGTCGCCGATAGAGTTAGCCCTGAGAAGAATGCCTCATCAAAGTACCTCGGCTTAGTAATGTTGCTGGCATCAGGATCCGTCACTTGATTCGCTTCGCACCATTGGTTCTTGCCATAACCCATCAGCTTGTAGATCACCGTATTTATTCCAGCCGTGTTCCACTTCCATGCGTTCGTAGTGTAATTCCCGAACGTGGTCTGGTTAGTCCAAGCATCCGCTTCGCCGATCAAGCCGGTGTCTATGAATCTCTGACGCGCCTTGCCTGAGATCTGCGCCATCCACGTCCATTTTCCATTGTCTCCGCCTCCGCCGTCAAGCCAGTCTCCACTGTTGTCAAAAGTCGCAAACACAAGCACGTACTCAGTATTGTATTGTCTCAGCATCTTCACTGATTGAGTCTCGTTGGCCATGAACGAGAATCCAATGTTCTCTATCTGCGTGGTGTTTATGGTAGCGTTGTCCGCAAGCGTCGTCACGTTGCCCAAAACCGTCAACCAGTACCCATAGTCCCACCAGCTGCTCACCACAGTGCCTGCCTTGAGGTTGTTCTGTGTCCACTGTAACATATCTAACCATTCATTCACTTGGGCGTTAGGCACGATTGGGAGGCTGCCTGCAGATATCGTCGTCGGAGAATACGCTTGCTTGTAGACCTTAGGCATCGGAAAAGCAAAGTTCGACATCAAAATCAGGAATATCAAAAACACTGCGGCACCGCTGTATTCCCTTCCCACATGTTCCATGCTGAGCTTCTTCTTTATTGTTATTTTCGGTGCTTCTTTGAGTAGCGCATTGAAGGGTTTCAACACTCCGACGATGCCTATTGCTCCCAGAAGCCCGAAGGCAGGGGCCATCAGCACCAGCAACCTAACCATCGAAGAAGCAAAGTAAAGGGAAGTCAAGCCGAAGATCAAAATGAATAGGTTCCTATTGTTGGGCCTCCTCAACACGAAATACAGCCCCGCCACGAAGAACAATGTGCCAATGCCGAACTCGTAGTATATTGAACCCCAAGCCGAAATCCTGTGCTCCGCAACAGATTCTATGAGTGGAGAACCTGAACGCACGAATGGATCGATTACGGATATGAACTTGCCGGCGATTCCTCGCATGTAACCGAACTGCCAGAGCACAGCAAAACCGCCGACTATCAAAACCAAGAACGCTGCTGTGAGGAGGATCTTTGCCCTTGCTATCTTGATTGCTTTGAGGATTTCCGACACGCACAGTAGGAGAAAAATGCCGGCGACTGGCAGGACAGCAAATGATGTGAGGTATGATGGAGAGAGCTTGGGAACATTGATCGCTATAAACAGGCCCAATCCGAAGGTCAGGCTGTATGACAAGAACAGGTGTTGCGTATATCTCCTTAGCACGATCAGCAAGAAGACATAAAGCGCCATGACACCTACGGCGAAATATGCCGCGCCCCACCCCGCGATGATGCTGCCCAACATGAGCCCTGCGCCCAAGGCATAGGCCACGCTGGATTTCGTCGATCGGCCGTCATCAATTGAACGCAAAAACATCAGCATAAACAACAGGATTAAGGGTATCCCTATTATTTCGTCGTCATACCATCCGACTGATGATCGCTGAATGAAGGAAGGACTCAGCGCGAGGAAAAGCGCCGAGAACAACCCTGCGGGTTTTCCACCGACGTCTTTGCCCAAGAAGTAAATCACAAAACAGGCGAGTGTGCCGAATATTGGCGCGAGAAGGGCGCAAAAACTCATGGCGTCTATTCTGACCCCTAACGATGAGACCATCTGATAGAGAAACGCGCCTATCATGGGCAATCCAGGATATCCTGCTTTGGCGACATCTATACCACCTGGAAACCACCTTTGCGTATCAACCCAATCGGTAGGCAGGACCCAAGACATGAACCCGTTGTCAATCATGTATTTCGTGAACCGGTACTGGAAGTAGCCGTCAAACTCGGTTATGTGAACTGTGCTGCCTTGGAGCTCCCAGCGTAATGGAAACAAACGTATAGAGAAGGCAACAAATAGAATCAGCGCCAGAGCCGAAAAGATTATCAGCGAGTCGTGGCTGGCTTTGACCCGCAGTTTTCCCAAGCCCTTGAGACCGACAATGACGTGTTCCTTCGTGAAGAGCCCTCTTACATCCATTTTCGAGTCTATCTCCTTTGCAGATTAGTACACAGATTACCAAGGTGTTTTATTATCCTTGCGGTTGAGCGGAGTTCTATATGAAACACCTCAATCCCAAGCAGGTTCTTGGAAGAAGAGAAGATGCTTCAAACTATCTTCCGTCTGGAGCCGTACTTGTCAGCGTCATAGAATGGGAAAGACACTATCTTCGCCTTGTCCAGCTTGTCCCGGATTCTAACGTTTACCGCGCTTCCTTCCTGAGCGTAGGGAACCTGAACATAGCCCATTCCGATGCCCTGCTTCAGTAGGGGTGAAAAGGTTCCGCTGGTCAACTGGCCTATTCTCTCGCCAGATTCACCGCATACCTCGAAGCCCGATCGCGGTATTCCCTGATCAACCATTTGAAGGCCAATGCGTTTGCGCCTTGCGCCCTCAGTCTTCTGCTTCAGCAATGCTTCCTTGCCGATGAATCTGTCTTTCTGAAGCTTCACGACAAAACCTAGTCCAGCCTCCAAGGGCGTCGTGTCCTCGTCTATGTCATTTCCATAGAGACACAGACCGGCCTCAAGTCTCAATGTGTCTCTGGCTCCCAAACCGCAGGGCTCAATCCCAGAATCCTTGCCGGCCTCGAGTATAGCATTCCACAGCTTCACGGCATTGTCAGGCTCGGCCAGAGTAGTGTTCCAAACGAAGACCTCAAACCCATCCTCGCCCGTGTACCCTGTCCGAGAGAGAAAAACCTCCACTCCAGCCAGCTGCGAACACCCACACTTGAACCGTTCAATCTTGCTCAAGTCTTCAGTGGAAACTGCTTGGAGCATCTTAGCGGCGCTTGGGCCCTGGACTGCGAGCATTGCCACGCTATCTGAAACATCCTCGGCTCTGACGTTGAATTCTTTCGAGTTCCTGACAACCCAGCTGTAATCCTTCTCGCGGTTGCCAGCGTTGAAGACCACCAAGAACTTCTCAGTTTCTAGTCTGTAAATGACGAAATCGTCTATTATGCCGCCGTTCTCGTGGCACATTACTGAATACTGTGCTGCATTGGGCACCAATTTGGAAACGTCGTTCGTTACTACGAGGTTCAGGAAGCGCTCAGCATCGGCTCCAGTGATCATCACTCGACCCATATGGGATATGTCGAAAATGCCCGCACTGTTCCGGACGGCCATGTGCTCGGGGATTATGCCTTTGTACCAAAGAGACATTTCGAAGCCTGCGAAGGCCATCAGTTTCGCAGTCTGCTTGTGCACAGTGTAGAGTTGGGTTTTGCGAGTATTCTCCATCAAGTTCACGCAGCTAGTTGGTGTCTTATCGTATGGGTTTTACTTCCACGTCAAGAGGCACCAGTGAAAGCTTCTTGCCACACTTTGGACACTTTCCGTCGCGCAAATGCAGAATCTCATCCGGAGGTTTCAGTTCGGCGCCCTCATACAACAGGCAACCACAAGCTTGACAAGTAAAACGTTGAGGCAAGACACAACACTCCACTAAACAATAAAGCAACTAATGCCATGACATATTTATCGGTTGCTAAGGAAAAAAAGCGGCACGGCAGATTCCTAGCCCAAGATTCAGTGATATGAATGATCCAAGCCCCGAAGGCTCAACTGGACTGAAACGGCAAGGCCACAGCAGGACAAAAAAGTGGGAAACGTGGGGAGAGTCTAGTAAGGCGGCATTCAGCCCATGCCACCCATGCCACCCATTCCTGGAGGCATTCCGCCTTTCGGCATAGGAGGCTCCTTCCCGCCACCCTTCGAAGCGATCAAGTCGTCGATTTTCAAAATCATGTTCGCGGCCTCACTGGCTGACTTGATGGCCTGTAGCTTGACGCGTAGTGGCTCAACAACTTTCAGCTCAAGCATGTCCTTGACTTTTCCAGACGTTACGTCCACACCGAAATATGCGCCGTCAGCACCTTCATGTTTCGCGCGCAAGGCCACCATGATGTCAATTGGGTCCAAACCGGCGTTCTCAGCCAGAGTCAACGGAATCACCTCAACCGCCTCCGCGAAAGCATCAATCGCCAGTTGCTCGCGACCTCCAACCTTCACTGCGTACCCGCGTAGTTTCTTTGCGACTTCGGCCTCGGGTGAGCCACCGCCTGCCACGACCTTGCCGTCCTCAACTACGTTTCTGACCACGCATAAGGCGTCGTGTAGCGAGCGTTCAGCCTCGTCAATAACGTGCTCTGTGCCGCCTCGAACGACAATAGTTACTGCCTTCGGGTTCTTGCATTCCCTGATGTAGAGAAGCTTGTCGTCGCCTATTTTGACCTCTTCAACGATCTTGGCTCTGCCGAGCACGTCAGCCGACAAGTCCTTCGGGCTTGCCATTATCTGCCCGCCAGTAGCCTTCGCCAGCTTCTCCATGTCGCTGCTACTAACGCTCTTCACAGCCAGAATCTCTCTCTTGGCCAGAAAATGCAACACCAAGTCGTCAATGCTTTTCTCGCTGAGAACCACATTAGCGCCGCTCTCAGCAATTTGGTCCACCATCTCTCGCATTATGCGCTCTTCCTCATCCAAGAACATCTTCATCTGCTCAGGGCTCTCAATGTTGATCTTGGCGTCAAACTCGGTCTTCTCGATCTCAAGCTTCGCATTCAGCAATGCTATCTTGGCGTTCTCAACCAGCTTCGGCATTTGTGGGTGGGCTGCTTCTTTGTCAATGACCATGCCTCGAACAAGCTCGGTTTCGTCCAAGCCTTTCCCTTGCTTCTTTAATACCTTAATCAGGTCAATGTCTGCCTTAATCTTGCCGTCTATTTCTTCAGCCACCTGTTTGACGGCCTTGACAGCCAGCTTCGCAAAATGATCCTTCGCAACAGTGATGCCCTTGCTTCCTAGCGAGGTTAAAGCAACATCGACAAGCCTTTTCTCGTCGTCCACCGTTACTGAAACAGCTATCTGGTTCAGAACCTCTTGGGCTCTCTCGCCTGCCTTTCTGTAGCCGCTGATAATGACCGTTGGATGGATGTTCTGATCTAAGAGGATTTCAGCCTTGGCCAGCAGCTCGGCAGCCAAAACCACTGCAGTCGTCGTACCATCGCCGACTTCGTTGTCCTGCGCCTTCGCCACCTCGACAAGCATCTTAGCCGCAGGATGCTGCACGTCAAGTTCCTTCAGGATCGTCGCGCCATCGTTGGTGATCGAAACGTCGCCGAAGCTGCCCACCAGCATCTTGTCCATGCCCAACGGGCCTAATGTTGTCTTCACAGTGTCTGCGATGATTTTCACCGCCATGATGTTGTTTTTCATCGCTTCTTTTCCAGTGGTTCTGCCTGTTCCCTCTCTCAGTACGAGAACAGGAACTCCTCCTGAAGACATTTCAGACATGTACAACCATCTCCATCCATACTTTCTAAATTGAACTCTGAGATTTCTACCAAAGAGGATTACTTATAAACGTTTCTAGCTGTCACCAGCCTTAATGATATGGTATCCTGAAGCCTTCCGGAGTCTGTTCATGACCGCTAAGCCCAATCCCTCAGCAGGCACGCTCTCAGCCACAATAACGTCCACGCCCTCCGCATCAAACTCCCTCAAGAGCCTGAATAGACTCCTTGCAACACCCACTAGATCGCCTCTACTGCCAAGAGACCTCACAACGTCCGCTTTATAGCCGCCCATGCTTTCATCTGTGCACAGAATGCCGACCCTGCAGCCCCTTTCAGCGTATGACCTCGCCAACTTCTTTACGCTGCGGACTACATCCGAAAGCGCTCCTTCAACGACTACAACGTCTGCCTTGGGGGCATAATGTTTGTGCTTGATTCCCGGCGAACGCACTTTTTCAGCTGGCAAAGGCCTGTCTGCAACTGCAAACGGGCTTAGCTCCACTCTGCCTAGAACTTCCTGCAACGCCTCGTAGGGCGTACCTCCAGGCCTGAGAACCTGCGGCGTATCAGCCGTCAGATCCAGAACCGTAGACTCTACTCCAATACTAGTAGGTCCAGCATCCAAGACAGCGTCAACCCGTCCATCCAAATCAGCAATAACATGCTCTGCTGATGTTGGGCTGGGCCTTCCGGCGAGGTTGGCGCTTGGCGCTGCAATAGGGCAACCGCTCTCTTTGATCAGTGCCAGTGCAACGTTGTGCTTAGGCATCCTGATCGCAACCGTATCCAAGCCTGCAACCGTAACGGAAGGCACAACTTCCGAGCGATGGAAGATCAACGTCAACGGTCCTGGCCAAAACGTTTCCATCAGTCTTTTCGCAGTATCCGAAACCTCTTTGACCAGTTTGGAGACATCTCCTGTGTTGCATATGTGTATTATCGGCGGGTTGTCAAACGGCCGCTGCTTAGCCTCAAAAAGGTTCATAACGGCCCTTGGATTCAGCGCATCCGCGCCCAAGCCGTAGACGGTTTCAGTTGGGAACGCCACTAGGCCGCCTTTCTTGATGATATCTGCTGCCACGCGAACCTTCCTCAGGTCCAGCGTTTGAGAATCGACTTTCAATAGCAGAGTTCTCTTCATCAGACACTGACTAGAATGAAAACTGGGCATTTAAGCTTCTTCAAAACGAAGCAGAAAAGTGGTGATTCGCTAGACGACGTAGTAGTCGATAACTTTCCCTATGCTCTTCGGTGGAGCCTGCCTTGCCGCAAGCTGTTTCAATATCTTTATCATCTGTGGCTGGAAGCGGGCAATGTCAGTTAAGGACACCAAGCCCACGAGTCTCTTCCCCTCAACGACAGGCAGTTTCTTGATTTTCATTTGGAACATTAGCTTGACGGCTTCCTCCAAATCCATGGAAGGCTCGACAACTACTAATGGGCTTGTCATAATGTCGGCCACTGTGGTTTTCTTTGTGTCTTTGGATTCTGCAACAACCCGTTTCAGAAGGTCGCGTTCAGTGACTATACCCATGGCTTTGCCTTTCTTGACCGTGATCAGACAGCCGATTTCAAACTTATTCATGACCTCAGCTGCCTCTTTGACCGTGGAGTTCTCGTCTATCGTTATTACTTCCTTTATCATGACGTCCTCAACTTTCAACGACATGGCTTGTTCCTCTTCTTTCTTACGGGACAACAAAACTCCCTGCTATTCGTTAATGCTAGATTGCGCTGTCAAGTGTATATAAGCTAGCGTGCGGAAATTCCGTTCACATGCCATGCAACTTCCGAGCCAACATCTCAGTACGCTTATCCGCTGGTATTTTCGCGCGTTCAAACTTCTCGTTAGGCTTCGTGAAAGGCCTCGTTGCATCAACGCCGACCTTCGTTGTCAGGCCTGTTTCTTGGTTGGCCGAGGAATCGAGAGTTGATCCGCGCGCATTGCCTATGACCACGAGGTCTTCGCTTGCCTGAAAACGCGTGGCAATAGCCCACTCCACATCAGAGGAGTCGCAAACGTCTATGTCGGAATCCACAACCACAGTATGCTTTAGGCTAGGATGCGCCGCGAACGCCGCCAGAAGAGCATTCTTGCCGTCACCGTCAAGTTGCTTCTCAATAGAGATCACTGCATGAAGCCATCCGCAACCGCCAGCCGATAGATTGACCGCATGGACGTTGGGCACCACTTTCGAAACAGCCTCCCAAATCAAGACTTCATATGGCAAACCCATTAGCAGCTTGTGCTCAGCGCCTCCAGGCAGCAGAGCTTCATACATGTAGTCTTCACGATGCATCACGCCGACAACGTCGACAACAGGCTGTTTCCGCTGAACGTCGTAGGTGCCAGTGACATCCACAAAAGGCCCCTCAGGAACTTCCTTCGAAACCGAAATTCGACCCTCCAGGACAAGCTCCGCCTCCGCCAAAGCATAGGCATCCACGTTCTCGCACTCGACCAAACGCAGACCACCGCCCATCAACGCGTTCGCAACCTCAAACTCGTTCACCCCAAAAGGAACAGGTGAAGAAGCCGCCAACATGACTGCTGGAGGAACACCAATTGAGATCGATATGTCCAAATCTCTTCGCTTCTGCTTTGCCATATTCCACAGCCTGAAGAGATGCCTAGGGACCAAACGAATGGCCAAGTGGTTCTTGTCTAGGATTTGAAGACGGTGAATGGACACGTTTTCAATCTCATCATTTGCGTTTTTCGCATGGATACAGGCTGAAGTGACGTATTGGCCAGCATCACGTTCAAAGTGCGTTAAGAATGGGATTTTCGACAGGTCAGTTTTCTCAACGACTTCCCTAACCTTGCCATCGCTCACGACTTTGGTCTTCCTAGGTGAACGCCACGCGTCGGTCAGCCTTCCGCGAAGGCCCTTATTGTCAACGTTGAGCGCCTCGCATAGCCTCTTCCGCGTTCCACAAACGTTGGCCACGATATTCAAGTCAAACCCTTTCACGTTTTCGAACGATAAGACAGGGCCTTCGTGGTCAAAGCTCTTCATAATGAAGGATGCCTCGAGATTGGGTGACACTTCTTCCTTCACATGCAGGACTTCCTTTTCCTTCTCCAATCTTCTGAGAAAATCCCTCAAACTCATGCCGTAACCCCCTCTCTTTCCGGCTCTGGACGCGTGACCTTTTCAATCAACCTCATGAAGATCGACTGGGCGCGGGCCTCGTCCATCGTTTCAAGATAAGTTGAAACCAAGGCGATCTTGCCTTTCTTTAATGCCAGATGCTCTGCGAACATACGCGTCGAGATCGCGTTTCTGTCGCCGACAAGAACTGATGAGGAAGGCGATCCTATAAGATCTTTGGGCTTGGGAACAGCAATAGCCAGGGTTCCCATCTTGTCTTCCCTTTCGCTTAGCAGTATGAAGCACGAATTCTTCGATTCTACGTATATTGCCAGAAAATGCGTGTTCTGTTCGACTATCTCGTCTTTGACCACTTTTGCACGTTCCGTCCTTGGTGCCTCCATTGCCTATTTATAGCTTCATGCAATCACTATTTATCATTTTCAAGAAGGCGAGACAGCCAATGACCGACAACCGACCCCAAAGAATCTTGGCGACCCTTCGGAATACGCACGCCATGCCCAAATTGATGTCGCCCACGAAGGATCCATTCAGAACACTGATCGTGACGATTATCTCGCAGAACACAGCGGACAGAAACACGGCGAGGGCCTTCGAAAACCTCTCGAAGCACTTCGAAATAACCCCCGAAGCACTGGGGAAGGCCAACGCAGGCCAAGTTGAACAATGTCTGAAAGTGGCAGGTTTGTACAGGAACAAGGCCAAAGCAATAAGGCAGGTCTCCGAGATGATCCTTGGCGAATACCACGGCGATCTGAAAATGATTCTATCGCAGCCTCTCGAAGAGGCAAGAAAAACACTCATGCGCCTGCCAGGCGTCGGACCCAAAACGGCTGATGTGGTGCTTCTCTTTGGTGCGGCAAGGCCCACGATCCCTGTTGACACGCATGTCAACCGCGTGGCAAAGCGTCTGGGACTGGCTCCGGCAAAGGGAGACTGCGAAGCAGTTCGCGAATCGCTCCAGTCACTCTATGACCCCAAAGACCATCTTGCAGTTCATGTGATGCTGGTTTCTCACGGCAGAAAACACTGCAAATCAAGAACCCCTTCATGCAAGCAATGTCCAATAAGCGCGCTATGTCCATCTAGACAGCCGTGAGATAGGATGACTGAACTTGCCGAAGAGGTTGAAGCCTACTTTCCGTACGTTGAGGTGAGGCCATACCAAGATGATTTCATTACGACGGTCTTTGAAGCAGTCGAAGGCGGACGTTCTGTACTTGTCGAAGGAAGCAACGGATTAGGAAAGACAGTCGCCGCCCTATCTGCATGCCTTCCCGCGGCGATCAACAGGAAGCTCAAGATCCTCTACGTGGCCAGAACGCACCGTCAACACGACCGCGTAATTGAGGAACTGAAGACGATCTCCGCGAAAAGGCCTGTCTCAGGAATATCAATCCGTGGGCGCCACGAGGTATGCCTCAACCACGTTGTAACACGGTATGCGGTTGACGTTAGAGCCTTCATGGAGATCTGCGAGCTGCTGAAAACCAAGAAACGGTGCCCATACTTCGAGAACATCGAGAAGAAAGAAGACGAGTTCTCATCGCTTCAGCAAGAGATCACCTCAAAACCCTACAAGTCCTCGGAGATCCAGAGAATTTGCCGCAAGAGAGGCTTCTGCCCCTATGAACTCGTGAAGTCCGTGCTACCTGATGTCAACGTTATCGCGTTAAGCTACTTGTATGTTTTCGACCCAGTCATCCGTCACGTCTTCCTTAAGAGCCTGGCAACAAGCCTTGACAAGATCATTCTCGTCATCGATGAGGCACACAACCTCCCGGAAACCGCGATAGACATTGCGAGCAGCCGCCTGACTCTCTTCGTAGTGAGACAAGCTGAGATTGAGGCGCAGAAGTTCAAGCACAGAGACATTGCCACATTTGCAGACTTAGCCAGGCAGGAGATTGAGAAGGAAGCAGCCACGATAAAAAAGGAGTCTCTGGTTCCTTCCGAATTCATCACTAAGCTTGTCAAGGAAAAAGCGGGAATTGAAGAGCCTCTGACGTTCTTTGAGCATATGGAGGATGCTGGCAACGTTATTAGGCGTAGCCTGCTTGCTGAGGGAAAGAACCCGCGTTCCTACATCCATGGCATGGGCGAGTTCCTGAAACGGTGGACAGACACGGCTGGGGACGAATCGTTTGTGAACGTTGTTAGCAGGTACACGTCGAGAAGAGGCGTACCTACGGCAAAGCTTGAAATAGTGGCCCTAGACCCGTCCAAGATAACTGCCCCTGTCTTCTCATCCGTCTACTCGAACGTAGTAATGTCTGGAACGCTACAGCCGTTAGAGGCTTACATGAGAATAGCGAAGCTCCCAGACAACACCATCCAATGCGTTGTGCCATCACCCTTCCCGAAAGAGCATGTTCTGCCACTCATCAGTTTGGGAGTGACCACGGCGATGGAGAGAAGAACACCAGAAATGTACGGCAAGATCATAGGACGGATAGAAGAGATCGTGCAAAACACGCCTGCGAACACGGGAGTATTTGCAGCGTCATTTGAGGTTTTGAACGCCCTGCTAAGCGCAGGTCTGGAGAATGTCTTGGCTAGACCTTTGTTCAATGAGCGTAGGGGAATGAGCTCCAAGGAAAATGAGAAGATGGTTGCCGAGTTTAAGGCATGTGCTGATGGCGACGGCGCTGTGCTTCTGGGGGTTCAAGGTGGCCGTTCGTCAGAGGGCGTGGACTTCCCCGGGAACCAGATGAACTCTGTGGCCATCGTGGGAATCCCTTATGCTGAGCCGACGCCCAAAGTCAAGGCACAGATCGGCTACTTTGAAAGGCGGTTTCCAGGAATGGGACGCGAGTATGGGTATGTTCTGCCTGCGATGAAGAAAGCTTCTCAGACTGCTGGAAGACCGATTCGAACGTTAGAAGATATGGGCGCCATGATTTTTCTTGACCAACGCTTCGCCGCGCATTATTGTCAAGGCTTTCTGCCGCTGTGGATACGTGAGAATCTGAAAGTTCTGCCGGATGTAGGCTGTACAATATCGCGGGAGCTTCGGCACTTCTTCAAAAAGCCTCTTAGCCCCTGAGTGCATTCTCGTCCTGAAGGTTCTGGGTTTCCTTCAGGTTCCTGTCCAGTTTCAGTTTTCCCATAACGACTATGGCAATATCCTTGGAGACTGGCGTAAGAATCTTCAGGGTTTTTCTCAGGTAGTCGATCTCTTGGAGAACGCCTATTCCCTTGAACTTTCTCTTTGCGTCATACAGTCCTAAGAGTATGCCTTCTTCCTCGCCCTTCCTGATGATCGCGACCTTCTTTTTAGTGAATTCCTCAGTCTTCTTGAGGTTTTCTGCCCCGATCCAGCGGGTTTTGCCGATAATCACGCTGACTCTGTCTTTCAGTTCCACATAGTGCAGTGGCTTCATCCCAAGCAAGGCATAGATTTTCGTGGCTGCCCTTGGGTTTGGCTGGCCACCGTTCAAGCCGAAAACGTCGCTTTTCTCGACCTTCAGCCAGCTCAAGGGTAGAGATTGCACTTTGGAGTTGCGCAGATATTTGATGTAGCCTAGCTCGCGGAGGTTCTTGCGTCTCTCTTTACTTCTTTGGCCTATGGCTGGAGGAGAATCGATCACGACCTTCTTGAACTTCTCCAGAGCACCTAGGAGAGGGGCCAATTCGTCTTTCTGCTGGATGCAGAAAATCATGTCGGGGTTAAGCTCCTCCACGAGTTTGATCTTGTAATAGATCGCATCTTCGTCCTCCACCCAGCCGTCTGTGTTTATGATCAAGAAGTCTGGATTGCTGGCGAGGATATCCTTCTTCAGCGTGGTCAAGCCTTCGATCATCCTGCTAATAATCGTGCTCGGCGAAGTCACTCCTGCGAAGAAAACGTTCTTGGTCTCCAGATTGAACAAGTCTGTGACTGGTCTCGTCACGGAGGTGTAAGACACCGTGCAGGGCGGCCCTATGTCTGATTGTCCCAAGTCGCCATCCAAGATGGCGACCTTCTTCTTTTCGCGGAGTAGCCTGTTTATCAGGTATGTGCAGAAGCTTGATTTTCCCGAGTCAACAGTGCCCAACACTAGCGCAGTTATGGGTTTTCCTTGAATGGATGAAAGCTCCTCATATGATTCGGCCCATGATGGAGGAATCGTGTTCCCTTTATCCTCCTCAACGGATGCGCCCTCTCCTAGGGAAATGTTGAACGTCGCTGTTTCTTCCACTGCGAACGGTAGCCTTTTGCCTTCGCGTATGATGATTCTGCTTGCGTTTCCTACCTTGAAGCCGAATACTTCTGTTCTGCCTGAGGCCACGGTTACTGATGCTGGACCGTCGACTAGCAGAGTTTTGCCTTTTTCAACAATTTGGTTCATTCACTTTCCTCCGTGGGTATGCTTGGCCATTTCTCCCGGCTATTCTCGTGGCTGAAACAACATCTCTCAACCCTCTTCTATGTTTCGCCTCGTTTAAGTGTCGATCTGTGCCAGCTTCGCTTACGCTTTCCAACATGATATTCGACGGGAGAGTTTCGTCGAGTGTGTGTAGCAGCTTCTCCTTGCAGGCTGGAACTCCGTCGCCGATCTTGACAGAGATTGAAGTCATCGGAGTTGTATCAAGATTTTTCAGCGATCTCCTCATTTTCTCAACCGCTTCTTCGGCGCTAAAGCAGTTCCCAGTCTTGATGACTCTTCCATCTGCTAGAACTGCCAATCCGAAAACCTCTCCCGGGTCAAGACCTATGACGACTCTCTCGTAATATTCCTTTCCTTGAACGATTCGCAGTGCCTCATTGAGCAATGCCTCTGGTTCAACGTTTTCTTGGTAAGTCAGCACTCTTTCGTGATGTATCGATTGCTTCTCTTTTTCGGTGGTTATTACTGCTTTGATCTCTATGGGGATGCGCTCAGTCGGGGTCAGGCCCAAGAATGGGGCGCTTTTCCTTTTCAGTTCGCCAACGATCAGGCAGTAGGCTTTTCCCGATGTTGTGGCCACAGCAATCTTCGCTTTCATGTTGCCTTCCAATTCTCACATATATCTATGCGTAAAGCAAATTATCACTTCCGCCGTTTATATTCCTTGATGTGGATGTCGATGTCACAGAAGATCCCGACTGGCAGCGTTTCAATTGACAAAGCCCTAGAAGGCGGCCTCAATGCTGGAAGCGTCACCTTAGTCTATGGAGAAGCAGAAACTGGGAAGACCACGCTGGCCGTTCAATGTGCCATAAGCTGTGCACAGCAAGGTCATAAGACGTTGTTCGTGGATTGTGACGGCACGTTTTCCGCTCGGAGACTGTCTGATGTGGCCTCTGAGCGACTGAAAGAGATTGTGGATCTCATGATTCTGATGAGGCCAGAGAGTTTCAGAGAGCAAACAGCAGTCATAGACAGGCTTTCAGAGTATGCCACTCAGGGCTTCGGGTTGGTGGTTGTTGACACTTTCACATCGCTTTATCGCCTCAGAGTTGCAGAATCGCCGAACAAGACGTTTGAACTCAACCGTGAACTGAATAGGCAGGCAGCATGTCTTGCGCAGACTGCCAGAATCAGCAAAATCGCCGTATTGGCAACGAGCCAAGTGCGAAGTATTATGAACGATGCCAATATGGGCGTTGAACCTGTCGGTACGAGGGTGTTGAAGTTTTGGGCTGATACGATAATTCTCCTGAAGCCCAGCGAAGGCACCGGATTGATTCGAGCGGTTTTGGAGAAGACTTCGAAGATGGTTCAACCTTCTTCTTTTGACTTGAGAATAGATAAGACAGGAATACACGATACTTGAGGCGTTGTCGGGTTATAGAACATGGAGATATCTTTGTTGGTGGCTGAAGCAATCAAGTTCATTTTCCCAGCTTACTGTGCAAACGCCGCGCCCGTACTGGCAGGGGGCGGGGTTCCTATGGATTTTGGGAGAACCCTTCCGGACGGGAGACCAGTTTTCGGCAGGAACAAGACTTATCGAGGCTTCTTCTTCGGACTGGCTGTAGGCACGGCCGTCGGCCTGTTGGAAAGCGTCGTTTTTGGGTATCCCTTGTTGTTCGGTTTGCTGTTGGCTTTGGGAGCCTTGGTTGGTGATTTGGCTGGAGCTTTTCTGAAGAGGAGGCTTGGGATTGCTCCGGGAGGGCTGTTGCCTGTTGTCGATCAGGTGGACTTCATCGTGGGCGCGATCCTTTTTTCGCTTCCTCTTTGCTTAGAAGTGTTCTCATGGGAGCTTGCCTTGGTCGTGTTGCTCATAACGCCTCCGGTGCATTTGCTGACGAATTTCGTTGCGTACAAGCTGGGGTTGAAAAGCAATCCTTGGTAGCTACACCTAGCTGCTCAGTTTGAGCTGGATTGTTGCTTCTAGCAGGATGTAGGCTATCATTAGGAGAACGACGCCTATTATGAACAGCATGTATGCTTGCCTCGGCTTGTAGGCGTGCTTTGTGCTCTGATACATGGAGATCAGCCCTATTATGCCGAAGGAGTAGAGAATCATGGCGATTATGCTGTCGCTCACGAACTGCTCTGAGAGTTGCGGGTAGAGGAACAGGAAGCGACCGCCGTAGTAGACTGCTGGGAGAGGCTTCATTATGATGTCGTATAGTCCTCCGCCGAAGAGGAATACGGCGAAGCCGATGGCGATTATTGACAGGATTAGAGTTGAGGGTTTTGCTGTTGAGATTCTTCGATAGAACCTGTTTAGAGAGTAGGATGTTGATGAGACAGTTCTCTTAACTTGCTTTGACATTCGGTTCTTCTCCGGTTCTGCTCAGGTATTCGGCCACGTCTCGGGCCCATTCTCCTGTTACTGGATTCTTCGCAATCTCACTTAAATACTCTTTCCAAGACAGCTCTACAGCCTTATTCCACACGGCGTAGTTCTTGGTCACATTTTCATAGGCCTTGACGTGCCTTTCGCAGTAGCCTTTCCTGACTGCCTCTCTATTGCATATTTTGCACTGCAATCTTTTTCCTCCTCTCGTTTTTTGATGGACATTCTGGGTTTAGACATATCGTCCATGGGTGTCTTCCTTTGACTATGACTTGGATAGTAGGCCAGTTGCATAGAGAACAGCTTCTCTTGGGTACTCTTATTGCGCCCCGTTGTGGAAGCGGAAAAGACGTATTGCACAGTCCTTTGAAGTAGTTCGTGCAGCCTACGAAGCGCTTGCCGGTTTTTCTCGAGTACAGAATCGTGAGTTTGCCAGTCTTGCAGATTGGGCATGAGGCTACAGTTCTTTCCTCGGTTCTTGCTTCCTTCACGGCGTTGCTCAGTTGTTCTCCGATGTTTTTCTCATTTTCCCTTATTTTCTCTAGGGCAGGTTTGAGGATTCCAACAGCCTCTTCTAGGATCTTTTCTCTTTTCTCGCTTCCCATTAGGATGTTGTTCATTCTGTGTTCTAGTTCTCTCGTCATTCTCACTGAGACCACCGTGGGGCAGTATTCTTCGAGGACTTCGAGGACCTCAAAGCCCAAGCCGGTGACTACGATGTTCTCGCCCTGAATGTATTTTCTGTTATGCAATGTCTGCATGATGTCTGCTCTCGTTGCCTTTGTTCCTATTTCATGTTGGTCCATCTTCTTGAGGAGGCTACGCGGGTTGTGGCGCGGAGGCGGTCTAGTGAACTTGCCCTCTGAGAGTACTCTTTTTGCTGGGATCGTTTGGCCTCCTTTCAGCGGTGGCAGAGCAATATCGGCAGTTCTAGCATATGGCGCATAGAAACGCAACCAGCCTTCTTTCAGCACACGTCTTCCTGCAAGGAAGAATCGATTACCGTTGATGCTGATGTATGCCTTCACGCTTTGAATTAGGGATGGTTCGACGAAGACTGCCATGAACCTTCGGCTTATGAGGCCCAGAACGTTTCTTTCCGAGGCTTCCAGTGTTCTTTCTGGCAGGTTTCCAGTGGGATAGATGGCGGGATGTGCTGGATCATGTTTCTTTCCTTCGTTTGGCCTTAGCTCAGGCCTTGCGAGAAGCTCGGCTGTGAGTTGCCTGTACTGTGGGACTTTGTTCAAATCCTTCAGTATTGCCCTGCAGTCGATTGTGCGTGGGAGTTTTTGGCTACTTGTTCTGGGGTATGAGATTAGGGCGTCTAGGTAGAGGTGTTGGGCTATGTTTGCTGTGCGTTTCGGGGTGTATCCGAATAGGCTGTAGGCTTCGCTTTGTAGCGCACCGAGGTCGAAGGGCAACGGAGGCGACTGCCATAACTGTTTTGTGACAACGCTTTCCACAAGGCCGTCTTTTCCTTTGCACGAGTCTAGGATTGTGTCTGCTTCTTTTTTCGTTTCGATTCTTCCTTTTTCGTGTTCGGCGTCGAAGGTTTGTCCGTCTATTTTGACTTGGGCAGTGATTTTCCAGTATGGTGCGGGGACGAAGGTTCGGATTGCTTTTTCTCTTGCGGCAAGGAACTTGAGTGTTGGGCCTTGGACTCTGCCGGTGCTTAGGGTGGTGTATTGTGTGCTGGTTTTGTTTGCGCATATGGTGAGGGCACGTGTGAGGTTGATTCCGTAGAGCCAGTCAACCTCGTGTCTAGCTCGACCAGCTTCTATGAGCGCGAAATCAAGATGCGGCAACAGGTTATCATATGCTCTTTCGAGCTCTTCTCTCGTGAGTGTGGAGTATTTCATGCGTTTTGCTTCATGGTCTTTGCCTCCGCAGACGTGGTTCAGGATGCTGTAGCCGATGAGACTTCCCTCAATGTCGTAGTCGCACGCATCAACAAATACGCCAGCGCCTTTAGCGAGCTTTGAAATTGTCTCCAGCCACGCACGGACGTGACTTGCGCCTTTTTCAGCAACGTATCTTGGCACCCATTTGAATGCGAAAACTGGATAGTGGCTTCTTCCCTTCTGTTCGGCGGCAACTGTGTACAAGTGTCCCAAGGCTGGAACGACGACGATTTCTCCGTCTCGCTTTGCAGCATAGTACGGTACTCGTTTGTCGTGCATTATTGCGGGTTTTTGCTTCGCGTCGAGAGCCTGAGCTATCCTCTTTGCGGCATCTGGCTTCTCGGTTATGATTAGCGTGTACTTTTCCATGATCGGTCTAGCCAAACGACTGTGAAGCGAAACGACCTTTCAAGATTAGTTCCTTGAGCGGAATTAAGAGTTTTGACACGTAACGAAGATGGAAGTCTCCAGAATCGGGCTGACGTTCATCTTCCCGCCTTCGCGCGCGCGAAGCCGCATACCCCCTAAGGCTTTCCCCTCGCTTTTTCTTCCCCGCGACCTCATTTGAAGCCAACCAAACAAAATGCAAGACCGCGCGCGCTATACCGCCAAAGGTCCTCTGCACTTCAAGCAACAAAGAGCCTCTCTCTGCTAATACGCAGCAAAATGAACCAGATTCTAGTGGTGCTCCGGCCGGGATTTGGACCCGGGTCCGCGACTCGAGAGGCCGCTATACTTGACCGGACTATACTACCGGAGCTCAGATTGAAAGAAGGCTTGGCTCCAGATTTAAGAATGTTTCCTCTAGTCTTCATGTCAACAAAGCGCGCGCTTGGTCGTTGATAGTGATGTTTGATGAATCTGTGGAAGAAGCGAGTTCATATTGGACCATAATCTAGAAAAAGAGTCGCAGGTTGAGAAAAATCGTGGGAGAGGTTTTTAGTCCTCTGGTTCGCGTTCGCCGCCTGGCGGTCCTGCCGGCGTCTTAGGCTTCGTGGCCGCGATCACGTCGTCTATGCGTAGGATCATTGAGGCGGATTCTGCTGCAGATTTGATAGCTTGCTCTTTCACTACGACGGGTTCGACTACGCCCTTGTTGAAGGTGTTTTCGGTTTTGCCAGTGAACACGTTTATTCCGAAGTTCTGTCCGTCTGGTTTTTCGTGTGCGGCTCTGAGGTCTACGATTACGTCGATGGCTTCGAGTCCTGCGTTTTCGGCCAGCGTTTTGGGTATGACTTCGACTGCGTCTGCGAAGGCTTCTACGGCGAGCTGTTCTCTTCCACCTACTTTGGTGGCAAAGCCTCTGAGTTCCTTGGCGATTTCGACTTCAACTGCGCCGCCGCCTGCGACTATCTTGTTGTTCTCGATCACGTCGGACACTACGGACAGCGCGTCAGTCATGGCTCTTTCTGCTTCGTCGACCATCCTTTCGAGGCCTGCGCGTATGAGAATGGCAACTGCGTGCGGATCCTTGCACTTCTCGACGAAAATCATCTTGTCGTCGCCTACCTTGCGCTCTTCAACCATGCCTGCTGCGCCGAGGTCTTTGGCCGATAGGTCGCTCAGGTCGGTAACGATTCTGCCGCCTGTGGCCTTTGCGAGTTTCTCCATGTCGGATTCCTTGACTCTTCGGGCGGTGAGTATGCCTTCTTTTGCGAGGAAGTGCTGTGCCATGTCGTCGATGCCCTTCTGGCAGAACACCACGTTTGCCTTTGCGGCCTTGACCTTGTCCACCATTTCCTTAAGCATCTTCGTCTCTTGATCCAAGAAGGCCTGCATCTGTGTTGGGTCTTTGATCCTGATCTCGGCACTGATCTCAGTCTTCTCGATCTCCAATGCAGCGCCAAGCAGCGCGATCTTGGCGTCCCCGATCTTCTTCGGCATGCCTGGGTGGACGACTTCTTTGTCGATGATTATGCCTCTGACGAGCTGCGATTCGAGGAGGCTCTTGCCTGTTTTCTTTATGAGTTGTATGTTGTCGATGTCTGCTATTGTGCGGTCCCCGCGTTTTTCAACGATTTGCATAACTGAGTCGATGGCGATTTCGGCGAAGGTATCCTTGGCTCCTCCTACGGCTTTGCTGCCCATGGAGGTCAATGCCACTTTTCGGAGCGTGGCGCGGTCTGTGATGTCCACGGTTTGGGCGACCTTGTTTACGGTTTCGATGGCCTTTTGTGCTGCCTTGCGGTAGCCGCTCACAATTATGGTCGGGTGGATGTTCTGTTCAAGAAGCTCTTCGGCTCTCCTGAGCAGCTCGCCTGCGAGCACCACGGCTGTCGTGGTGCCGTCGCCCACCATGTTGTCCTGTGTCTTGGCGATTTCAACCATCATTTTGGCTGCTGGATGCTCAACCTCTATCTCGTCTAGTATGGCTGCGCCGTCATTGGTTATGGTAATGTCGCCGAGGCTGTCAATGAGCATTTTGTCCATTCCGCGTGGGCCCAGCGTGGTCTTCAAGACCTCACCGATGACGCGGGCCGCCATTATGTTATTCTTCTGTGCTTCTTTGCCTCTGTTTCGTTGCGTTCCTTCCTTCAGGACTAGAACAGGTTGCCCTGTTGCTGTGGTTGTCAAATAAGCCATTCAATTCCTCCACTCTTAATTGAAACCTTGATTCTGAATAAGCAGAAAACCGCAGAAATATAAACTTTTGGCTCAGTCTCCGCAGGACGGAACAATCAGCAAGTAACAGCTTAAATTCCAGTCCGCAAGCTCCTATCGTGGTGGCTCCTCCTTGCAGGTTTTAGTGCGCTTCTTCACCATGCTTAGAGAAATCACAGGCAAGAGAGAAGAAACCCTCACATTCCCCAACAACAAGCCTGCAACCGTCAACACTGTCCTCAAACGGCTGGCCAGAGAATATGGCAGAGACCTCACCGAATACATTTACCACACCAAAACAGGCGAAGTCAAAGGCTTCCTCCAATTCCTAGTAAACGGCAGAAGCATAACGACGCCAAACCTCCTTGAGACAAAGCTTTCAGACGGCGACGTACTCGCCATAATACCGCCAGTAGGCGGAGGCTAGGGCTCTCCCGCCTGTGCAGCACACGCTGGCTCAGCAAGTTTTTTATCTGTTGAACTACCATTGGTTGCCAGTGATTGATTTGGGCAGTTTGTGGCTTGGTGCCGTCGCGGGTTTCGTTGTGACTGTGGTTCTTGGTTGGTGGTTTCCGTTGATTTCTCATCTTGTAGGCGGTTTGGTAGCGGCGTTGATTGCTAGGGGCGGCGTTGGCAGAGGAGCATTGGCCGGGTTTCTTTCTGGGCTGTTCGGTGGCATTGTACTCATCGTCTTGTCAGTTATTGCAGGTGTAGTCACGGGCGGCGCGCTTGGCGGAGGCGTTGCAGGCGTGTTCGGCGCTGTCCTAGGCGGATTGCTGGGAGCATTCGTCGGGCTGGTGCTTGCCATCATCGTCAACATCATAGGCATCATAGCGGCAGTCATAGGCGGCGTAATCGGCGGAGCCACAGCAGGATAGGTCTTCTCCAGCAGGTTTTTCAATTCAAACACGAATCTCAGATTGGTGAATGTATTGGGTTCTCAAGGCAACCTCCTTTACCTCAGCAGGGCAGATGTGGAAAAGCTGGACGTACCAGTCGATGAGATCATATGCGCTATCGAATTGGCTTTCATGGAGAAGGCGGCAGGCAGAACAGAAGCGCCTCCCAAGCCGGGCATCCACCCTCAGAAAGATGCGTTCATTCATGCCATGCCTGCCTATTTGCAGAATATTAAAGCAGCTGGCATGAAATGGGTAAGCGGGTTTCCGGAAAACCCGAAACGCGGTTTTCCCTACATTTCGGGTCTTCTCTTACTAAACGACACCGAGATAGGCTTCCCAACATGCGTCATGGACTGCACTTGGATAACAGCCAAGCGCACGGGAGCCGCCACCGCAGTCGCGGCAAAATACCTAGCTAGGGAAGACTCGAAAGTCGTGGGTATTTTAGGTTGTGGCGTTCAGGGCAGAAGCAATCTTGAGGCGCTATTGGTTGTGCGCAGGAGCCTAGACGAGGTCAGGGCCTACGACGTCAGCAGGCAGACCCTCGACATATATGTTGAAGAGATGATCGCCATGTATGGATTGAACGTGGTCGCGGCGGCTTCGCCTAGAAAGGCGGTTGAGGGTTGCGATATTGTGGTTTCTGCTGGCCCGATTCTGAAGCATCCTTCGCCTGTGATCGAGGCATCGTGGTTCGAGGACGGCGCCTTCGCATGCCCGCTTGACTTTGACTCCTACTGGAAGCCCGAGGCCATGCACTCGATGCACAAGTTCATCACCGACGACCGCGAGCAACTGGCCTACTACAAGACGCAAGGCTACTTCACTGACACACCACAAGTCTACGCAGACCTAGCCGAGATTGTGAGCGGGAAGAAGGCAGGGCGCGAGAGTTCTGGAGAGCGCATTATGTCCATGAATTTGGGCTTGGCTATTGAGGACATGGCCACAGCGATGCTTGTCTGCGAAAAAGCCAAGAAGTCCAACGTCGGAACCAAGCTTCCGCTCTAACTAGATAATGCTCCCCAGAAAGGCACTTTCTTCCGCATCAGCTCGACGTATTCGTTCAGCGCTTCCTGCTCGTCTGCCATAAGCCTGTCCATAAACGTGGACAGCAGCACCTTGGCGTGGGGCTCCGGAATCTTCACGTACAGCATGTCTTTTTCGAACACGTGTCTGCCTACCATGGGTTTTTCCATTGATATGGCTATTTGCATGCCCTTGGTGGCCTCTGAGATGGCTTTGCCTTTGTCCTGAATCTGCTGCAGCTCGCCTACTTCGGACCCGTCCGCGGCTCTTATGAGCGCGTACTTTGGCTTGATTTTGCCTGCAAGGATTTCCACGCCAAATATGGCAGGTTTCGCTCTGCGGAAAACGTAGCCTTGCATTACTTGGACTTTGCCGGGCGTGACGAGTTTGGCGTAGTCCTGTTGCAGTTCGGCCTCTTTCAGCCCCCTGGACCACGAGAGGTAGTTGTCGATAACGTGGTAGATTATCTTCTCGAGGAATATCTTCACCTTTCTGGCGTCGGCCTCTTGCTCCGCGTCTGGCAGTATCCTGACACCGAAGGCCAGCACGGCGCCGCAGAGCGGTTCATGTTCCTTAACTACCGAGGCCTCAACGATGTCTCTCTTGGAAACGTCGCCCACATCCGCCAGTCTGATGGGCACTTCGTTCTGCTTCAAAATGGCTGCGATAGCCTCCAGCGAGCCGAGGGTGTCTGTTTTTAGAACGATGCCGTCAGTGTCTGTGGCTATGCGGATCTTTTTGATTTCGTCTGAAATGAATTTCTCGTATTTCTTGGTCTCTTGGCCTTTTGGCACGGCGTAGAGGGGCGCTCCTGCTAAGGCGCCTTCGAGATCTGGAGCCACGATTTTTACTCCCGCCGCTGCCGCGATCGAGTTTACTGAGGCGAACTTGTCTCTGGGATCTCGGATCTCGTCCAGAGGTTTGGGAACGAGTATAGCGCGAATCGTAGTGGCTATAGGCTTCTCTTTGCCTCCGACGACGATCGTGTCGTCCTTCTGCAATACGCCATCGTAGATGATCGTGTTAAGCGTTAGGCCGAGGCCGGGTTCTTCTTTGACCTCTAGTACGGTGCCTTTTGCTGGGCCTTGCGTGGTTTGCAGCCGTTTCTTCAGGTACTGCTGCGTCAGGCCCACGAGAACCATGAGCAGGCCCGAGATGCCCTCGCCTGTCTTTGCGCTCGTAGGCACCAACGCTACAGTCCTCGTGAAGTCTTTGATCCGGTCAAAGCGGTCCGTGTTAATGCTCAACTTCGAGAAGCTGCCCATTATGGCGTAGATGCGGTTGTCCAAGTCCTCTCTGACATAAGGGTCCTGCTGCTGGTAAACGCGCATGAAATGCGTGTCCTCGAACGATTTCCAGCCCGGGATGCGGTCAATCTTGTTTACTGCTACGAGAAACGGGGTTTTGCGCGCTTTGAGGATGTCTACGCATTCGTAGGTTTGAGCTTCGAAACCGCGTAGGACGTCGATTACGAGGATTGCTATGTCGGCGACGCTTCCGCCTCTGCGCCGCAGGTTTGCAAAGGATTCGTGCCCCGGCGTGTCCACTATTAGCAGACCCGGTATTTCGATTTCGCCCTTGACCATCGAAAGCAAAGGCCCAATCAGTTGCTTGATCGTGTCAACTGGAAAGAAGCTTGCGCCGATGTGCTGCGTGATTCCTCCGGCCTCTCTGGCTTGCACGCTGGTCTTTCTGATCTTGTCTAGAAGCGAAGTCTTGCCAGTGTCCACATGGCCGAGAACACAGACAATCGGTTGGCGAGTAGGCATCGCGGCTTCTCCTTTTGACAAGGTCGAACAAGTCGGTGATTCAATGACGTATTCCAGAATTTATAAACTATTACCCTAATAAGCGCTGGCACTTGTTCAAGACGCTTTTAGCTTTGAGCAGAAAAAAGACTCCTGAAGGAGTGATGTACAGTGCGCTATTGCCGCGCGCGTAGGCGCCATAGGTGCCGTGATTGCCCCATGGCCTGCGGCTTTAGGCGTTATTGCTGCTTTGGCCACGAATTGCACGATAGTTGTAGAAAGAAGACAGTAAACTCCTGTGGCTCACGAAGAGCTATTCTGTTTTCGCCGTCATCATGACTAGGCCTAACACGCCTAATGCAACGGACAGAAAACCAAAGAACCCCGTGAAAGCCCCCAATGCGTCTATACTCGTGAAAGTGAAGTATGAAATGAGCACGCTGACAATGACAACTAGTAGGCCGAAGAACTTCTCAACAAACGATATCCCGAAGCCGCCTTCCTCGCTCAAGTCTTGACCTTCCTTTCCTGATACGCTCGTTAGATACAGCATTGAGGGGCTATTTAAATTTCTCTTATTTTCATTTGGTTTCTTCCAGTTTGGCTGGAAGGTATTCGTCTACGATGTAGGTTAGTCCGTATCGGCTGAAGGCCTCCTGTTCTGCCTTGCGCTTGTTCTTCATGAACGTCTTGATCTCCCTCTGCATCAGCTTGTCCTCCTGATACCGTGGATCCTTCTGCAACTCATACAGTCTCTTCATGTCCATCTCATCCAACGCGTCAGTTGGCAGCTTGTAGTTCACGATGTCCGTGGCCCAGACACCGCTCCACTTCGCGTCAGGCGTCGTCAACTCGCGCAGGTGTGCGGCGTTTGCTGAGCCTGAGATGATTACCATGGCGATGTGCATTCCCCATGGGTCGCCATCCGTGAAAATGTAGACTGGCAACTTCAGCTCTTGGTTTAGTCTGCGTATGAACTGCCTTGTGGCTCTGGGTGCCTGCCCTGCCGTCAGAACGAGCAACGCATTATACTTCTTGTGCACGTTCTCTTCTACGAACCGTGTGAACAGGCCGCCTTTCTCAATGGCTATGACCTTGTCCGCCGTTGTTTTCACGAACTCCGATGAAGTCAAGGCAGGTCCGATCATGACGCCGTCAGGATGCGACGTCAAATCCATGGTTTTGCCCTCATAGCCGGGCACGGTGTATTCGATCACCAAGTTGCCGAACACGGCTGAGCGTTCTTCTGGAAAGATGTTGAAGTCTTCGCGTGAGTAGCCGAGGACTGTTTCGAGGTCGGTGATTATGTTGTTTGATTCCTGCTGGTCTGTGAAGGTCATTTCGTAGGCCTGTGCAGAGTAGTAGACGTCCCTCAGGGTTGACGTCTTCCGCTGCGAGGCAAGCTCGTTTGAAAACATGGCAGCCCACGTGAGCTGCGTGAAAGGCTTCACATGACGAATGTTGCGGGCGCTCCTTTTCACCGTCCTATCGCCCAGAATGAACTGTCTGAGGTCTGCGTCGTAGTTGATGTTCTCGGTTGAGCGGCTAGGCATCGAGATCGAAGGGAACTGGCCGTTGTCCATCTGGTCGTAAATGTCGCCGCCAAACTTCTCAAGGCTCTCTAGAACCTCTTTCTTCCGTTCCAGAATGCTACTCTTCCGTTTCTTCATCGCCAAACTGTTTCACACTCTTCAGTAGTTTCTCTATATCAGGAGGCTTGTCCTTGCCTGCTAGCTTCGTGGAAAACTGTGCAATCCTCGGCAGGTACTTGCTGAACACGCCAAGCCGCTTCCTTTCCCTGTCCACATGCTCGCGCTTGGACATGAAATGCTGGATCTGCCGGGCCACCTCGCGGAGGCCGTTGGCTATCTCCTTCCGGACCTCAGGCCTGTCGGAGATAAACTCCTTGCCCACCGTCTTGTAGGGGACTTTAGTGCTGCAAATATGCACCAAAATCGCAATGGGCATGTCTGGCTGAACCTTGTACCGCCGCCAATTCATCGCCGTTATCACTCTGACCGAAATGTCGCTCGCCTCATCATACAACAGCGGTATCCTGTTCGCAAAACGGTAGATCACAAACGTGCCGCGCTTGGGCACCTCGCCTCCATAGGCAATGCCGACTTCTACTATGAACGGGTGCCCCGCGTAGGTGGCGGGTTTGCGCTGGTGAACGACTGCGAATTCGGGCTTAAGTTCTTTCATTATGCCTGCTTTTAGCAGGTCTTCGCCTAAGGGCGAAAGGCAACTGGCGTCTGGAGGCAGGAAATCCTTGAACTTTTTGAGGTTGTGCATCAGCCTGACGATTTCCTCGTGCGACAGTCTCTTCGGGTTCTTGGATGGGCTCAGAGCGCTGAAGTCTAGGAATTTCTGCGCCGTGATGTCTCCGACTCTGTGGAAGTGGTTCTTGAGGAATTCGAGCATGTTGTTGTAGGGCGTTATCTGTATTAGACGCTGGAGCAGTTCCACGTCCACGCCGTAGGGGTGGGGGCGAGTTTCCTTCGGTGGATCAGGCATGTCCTTGATTCCTCTGACGAACTTGTACAGTCTGCCCTTCGGATCCACAAACGTCAAGTTAGCATAGGGGTTGACCATGGCTGTCTGTTTGAAGTAGTCAAGCAGTTTGGGCATGGCGCGGAAGTAGTCGCCCTCCAGCGTGAACTCGACCACCGTGCCTCGCCACTGCTCCTTGTTGATGAGCACCCTCCGGTCCAGTATGAGCGGACGGTTCTTCTGAATGTCAATCATCAGCTTGTAACTGTATATTTTGGCCAGCCCTGTGCTTGAAGTGATGCAGGCAGGCTGATGCGTCGTGATCTGTCCGTACAGGATGGCCATCTTGCCTCCGAGACCGAAGGTGCCTCTCTGCTGTTTCAGCTTGTACTTGGAACCAAAAAGCACTTGACCAAAAGCTGAGGGGATGTGCCTAGGCTGAATGCCAATGCCGTTGTCCTCAACCCTCAACTTGTAAATCTGCGTTTCCTGGCTGGCCTCACCCTCATACGAGAGCCTAACGTAAACGTCAGGCAGAATCTTTGCGCTCTCAGCTGCATCCAAGGAATTCTCCACAAGCTCACGGACGGCTGCAAAAATGGCTCGCGACGGATTCGTAAACCCAGCTATGTCCCGGTTTCTATAGAAGAAATCGGCAGCCGAAATCTCCTCGAAGGTCGTCTGAGCCACTTGAACCTCCCCAAACCCCTCTAAACGTCAAACCTCTTCTACGTATGCTCTGCCCGTTTTTTAACTTAACTACCTTGCGCGCGCACGATAGGCAAGTGGCATCAACTCCCCCACTGTCTTGACCACGACAGAGTCCATCAGAACCTTCCCTTTCTTTGTCCTCGCCATGAGAATCTTGATTTTGGCGTTTTTGGCGAAATCATGAATGCACTGAAGGCACGAACCACAAGGCCTTGGCTCACTGCGGCTATTCGCATCCTTGACTACGGCCACTGCCTTGATCTTCCTGTTGCCATGCAGAACCGCATGGTTGATAGCACATCTTTCAGCGCAGATGCCGAGGCCCGAGATCCAGCTTTCGACATTGCAGCCTTCGTAGATTCTTCCATCCTCGGCCAGCACTGCTGCACCGACGCCCACACCCCAAAGCACATAGGCCTTGGTCAAGGCCTCTGCGGCGGCGTCCAGCAGCCTCCTCCCATCTTCTCCGATTCCTGCTGTGGTTTTTGCCCGTTTTGTCATTTCGTTTTCACCGTTCGTGTGTAGTAGTATTCGCCTATGTCTTTCTGTAGTTTGTCGCGTTTGGAGTCTTCTTTGTTGACTCTTGGGCGTTTGGTGGCTGCGTCTCTTCTGAAGGTGACTTGCATGTCTTTGAGGAACAGGTTCATGCCCTTCCGCAGGCTGGTCGGCGGGTTCGCAACGCCTTCTACGCCTGGCTTTCCTTTGAAAACCATCAACTGGTCGGCGATGAAGTCCAGCGTGACTACGTCGTGCTCAACCACGAAGGCGGTCACGTTGTGGTTCTCGATTATTCTGCGTATTGCCTTCGCCATGTTCAGTCTCTCTTCAACATCGAGGTACGCGCTGGGCTCGTCGAGCAAGAAAAGCTCCGCGTCGCGGGACAGGCAAGCGGCGATGGCTATTTTTTGGAGTTCGCCGCCGCTCAGCTCGTTCACGTTTCTGTCCAAGAGCAGATTGACCTTGAGAGGAAGTATGATTTCGGTTCTGTACCAGCCTGAGGAGTAGTTTTCTTTGGCCACGCTCATCAGAAGCTCCTGAACCGTGTCCTCGTACTCTGCTGCGATGTATTGTGGCTTGTAGCTGACTTTCAGCTCGCCGAACCCGCGTTTGTCGTCAGTACCCTCGATTCCGGCCAGAATCTTGACGAAGGTTGTTTTGCCTATGCCGTTTGGGCCTAGGATGCCGATTATACTGCCTCTTCTGACCTCGCCGCCGTGGACGCCAAGCTTGAATTCTTCGAGGGTCTTTTCGAACGGTTCCCATTCAAGGAACGTTTCGCCTGCGGTTGAGCTGGCTGCTGGAGGCTTCTCGTGGAAAAGTATGGCTTCTTTCCTGAACCTCATGTTCTCGTCCGGAATGTAGCCTTCCAAGTAGATGTTAATGCCCGTTCTGACGCCATGTACGTTCGAGACAACACCATAGACGCCCGGCTCTCCATAGAAGACGCAAATCTGGTCTGACAGGTAGTCTATTATGGCTAGGTCGTGTTCGGCGACGATGACGGTTTTCTGTGCGGTCTTGAGGCTTCTTATGGCTCTGGCCACTTCGAGTCTTTGCTTCACGTCCAAGTAACTTGACGGCTCGTCGAAAAGGTAAACGTCTGCCTCGCGGCACATTGTGGCAGTCACGGCCACACGCTGTAATTCGCCGCCGCTCAACACGTCGAGCGAACGATCCCAAAGCTGCTTAAGCTCAAGCTGTTCGGCGATCTTGTCTAGGGTTCTTCTTTCGTCTACTTTTTCCAGCAAGTCGCCTACGTTTCCCGAGACTGCCTTTGGAATTTTGTCTACGTATTGTGGCTTGCTGGAGACTCGGAGTTTTCCTTCGCTCATTATCTGGAAGTAGCCCTGAAGGCTGCTGCCTCGGTAATGCGTGATTATTGTGGCCCAGTCAGGCGGTGTCTCGTAGTCGCCGAGGTTCAGCCTGATCTCACCTGAGAGTATCTTAAGCGTGGTTGACTTGCCTATGCCGTTCTGTCCCAGTAGCCCCAGCACCGTGCCCGGCGAAGGCATAGGCATTCGGAAGAGCTTGAATGTGTTAGGCCCGAAACGGTGGCCGCAGTCCTTCTCCAATTCGTCCGGAAGATTGACAATCGATATCGCGGTAAACGGGCACTTTTTGATGCATATACCGCAGCCTGTGCATAATGATTCGACTATGGTGGGCTGGTTGCCTTCGAACCTTATGGCCTCCACCTTGGTTCGCACTATGGGACAGAAACGAAGGCACAGCCTATCGCAACGCTTCGGCTTGCACCTTTCCAAGTCCAGCACAGCTACCCGCGTCATGGCAAACCTGCCTCTGGGTAAAGTAATATTCTTGTATTCTGTGGTTGTGTGTTGTTGTTCATTGTGTTGTGTCTCCTTTGTATTGGTCTAGTGTCTTGCATTTCGCCGCCTCTACGAATGGGAGGAGCGTTTCTAGTATCCAACGCTTGACTTCATACTTCTTTGGCTTGCTCATTCCATATAACACCATGTTTCTTATTTTTTTGCGTCGTTCGTGACATGAAAGCCACAATAAGCTTTTTGGAAATGCCAATTTCCAAACCCAAGAGGGCAAGCGCCGAATTTATGTTCAATCCCGATAATGGATTGGACAAGCGCGCGCCTGCCTATCAATCGTCATAGCATGTAGGTTATAAACGTAGACCCCGAAACCACGAAAAGCCATTCAAAACGTGTTGGTTCAAAGAAAGAAACATTCAAAAGAGCTGAGGCTGCGATTCTACCATTCCTCTTCTTCCCATTCTTCGTCTTCAGAGTCTTCTTCCCATTCCTCTTCCTCATCCACCATTTGGTTCCACCTCCCTAGATTCGGTATCTAGCATAGCCAGCTAAGAACGTCTTAAGCATTCTTATTCGTCACCTGTCGAGAAAAAACGGCATCGAGAATAGGCACGGCTTTCTTTCTAGAGGGTTTCTTTCACAATTCCCGCCGTCAAAGCCACCACAGGCTCCTTGACTTCAGGGGTCATATAGGCCCAGCACAGGTTCGGCGAGTTATGTGCGGCTCCAATCCTTCCCTTCGTGTCGAGGGCGACCACGCCCATGGAGTTGTAGGCCGCTGAAATCCTCTTGTTAACTAGCCTAATTGCGTGCTCAGTGGCCTTTTGCGGCAGTTTCCCGGCTTCAATGTGGTCACATACAGCCTTCGCCAGCACAAGCCTTATGGCTATTTCGCCCACGCCTGTGGCTGAGCACGCGCCTGACTGGTTGTCAGCGTAGTTGCCGCATCCAATCAGCGGCGTGTCGCCGATTCTTCCAACAAGCTTGAGTGGATAGCCTCCAGTTGAGGTGGCTGCTGCCACGTTTCCGTGCTTGTCGAGCGCGATTGCGCCGACGGTGTCAGATTCGAAGAAGGCTGGATGCTTGTTGATGAGGCTTATGAGTCTCGGCAGGTTCGATTTTCCCTCAAGCAACACTTTCTTCTGATCCTCGTAGGCTTTCAGCCTCAATTCGGTTATCGAGTTCCGCCTTTCAAGTTTGAAAAGGTCTGCAAGCTTGTTCGCGCCGTCGCCTGCAATGAAAACGTGGTCTGTCTTCTCCATGACCAGCCTTGCCAAGCGCACTGGGTTCTTTACATCTCTCAAGAGTGCTACTGCTCCTGCCTCCAGTGTCTTGCCGTCCATGATCGAGGCGTCCATCTCTACGCCTTTCTCTATGTTGAGGCTTGAGCCGTAGCCAGCGTTGAAGGCCCCATCATCCTCCAAAACCATCACGGCCTCCATCACCGCGTCAACCGCACTGCCCTCACCCTTCAAAACGCCGTGTCCCGCCTCGGCGGCTCTCTTGACACCCTCCGCGGCAGGCTTGCTACGTTCAGGCTGAATCGTACCTGCCCCTCCGTGAACCACAATCACAGGTCTAAGCGCCTTGCCCAAACCGTCCCCTTCCACTGCTTATAGTCAATCTTGGAACTGACCAAGCCAGATTTAAGGCTAATGTCAAAGCCAAGCATGCTCAGTCATCAAAATGGATAAATCTGCCTGCCCGACTATGTGTGTTGGGATGATGTGAGGCGACGGCTAGGAGCCGCAAGGCCGTGAATAAGCCAATACCCAAACTGACCTCTCTTTGATCATGGCAATAATGGCTACTGGGTTGTCTGGGGCACATAGACTTACTTATTGCCTACAAATCATAGTATGAAGCGTGAGAACATGCTTAGGGACTTCAATCTGTTGGTGACGACTTCTCGTGGGAACGAAAGAGAGACCTGCGATGAGTTGCGGTTTCTGCTCGGAGAGATTGGTGACTCGGATCCCGAGGTTGAGAAGACTGGAGCCTCGGGTCTTATTGCCGCGAAGACAGCACTGGGCCCTCGCGAGGTTGTGCAGAAGCTTCGCCGAATTCTGAGCGAACGTCCCTACGAGTTCCGTTTCACGTTCCGGGTAATTCCGGTAGAGAAGGTGATCCAGACCGACTTGGTTGAGATCGAGCTGGCCGCAGTCGGGTTTGCCTCCAGAATAGGCGAAAACGAAACCTTTCGCATCACACTCGAGAAACGGTTCTCCTCCACCCCGACCCAGAGCATAATCGAAGCCGCCGCATCAAGCATCAAAAGGAAGGCCAACTTGGAAAAGCCCGACTGGATTCTGCTCATCGAGGTCGTAGGCAGCCTGACCGGAATGTCCCTCCTAAGACCCAATGACGTTCTGTCATCAGTCAAGGAAAAAATGCTGTAGGCTTAGTGTTGAGTTGCAAGCAAGGCCATGCGTTCAATAACCAAGCTGACCAAGGCCTTCTCCTCTTCTTCGCCGTTCTTCCTGACTGCCTCCAGCTCTAAGTCCGAGATTCCGAAGGCCTTCACGATGGCCTTTGCCTTTTCCTCCGACATTTCCAGAACCCCATCGTCAGCCTCCACGTGTATACGTGCCTGAATCGCCGCAAGAGCCGATTTGACTTCTCTGTCTGTGTTTCCGATTATCAGTAGGGCTATTTCCGTTGAGGTTGGCTTTATTCCCGTCTGCTCGGTGGCCTTTGTAATCTGGCGTTGCGCGGACGCACAGAGCATAGTCTCCATAGCAAGTGTTTTGGAGATGTTCTCCCTGTTTTTGAAGGCCATCAACGCGTTTAGCGCAGCGAAGTACAGGTGCTCCCATGTGGCCACGAGTGTCGCGTCGAGAAACTGAACCTCAACAGCTGACGCTTTCTTAGCGTTGACTGCTTTCAGGAAATCGGCAGTATTCTTGATTCCTGCAGTTCTGAAACCAGTTATCATTAGGCTTTTGCGGAATTCCTGGATGACCTTCAGCACTTTTCTTCCTCAGTGATTTCGTTCAGGAATCTCCTAACAAGGCCAGTAGGTATCCCGGCTTCTGCGAGTTTGGCTGTCTCTTCCTCAACGTTTTTTCCTGTCGCCCTGCATTTCTTGACGATTTTTCGCACGGTCTCTTTTATTTCCCATGGGAAGACCAGCCACAGGCTTGCTTCTTTTTCGTAGTAGTCTGGTTTGACGATGCTCCATGGTTTGTAGTACACTGTAGCTGTCTTGGCCTGTACGGGAGCTTTTTGGTTGACGTGTTCCTGTACGAGTTTGAGACTCTTGCCAGTGTGGGCAACCTCGTCCACGATCAATACTCTTTTGCCTTTGATGTCGACTAAGAGGGGTTGCGTTATGGTGGGTTCGGCCTTGGTCTCGGCAACGCCTAGGTAGAATTCGGCTCTGACGTTTGCCATGTTCGGGCTGTCTAGGAGGTCTGAGAGCACCCTTGCAGGAGGCCATCCGCCTCTCGAAACGCCTACAATAACGTCTGGCCTAAACCCGTCGTGGCGTATTCTGTTAGCTAGGTTCAGAAGCATGTCGTATATCTGGTTCCACGTTGGCACTTCAAACTCCTGATCGACGCTCGCGACACTCCCTCACGTGGTTTAGAGAGTCTACTGTTACGCTATTAAAGCTTAAAAAAAGAGGATGAATTGGGTCGGATCTAGCTTGGCGTAGTCTTTGGTCTTCTTATTCCGTATATGATTAGTCCTATGCCAATGAACGTCCAGCCTAGGCCGAACAGGACCCAGCCGTACGAGTTCATCATTGAGGCGTCTGCCTGCTTTCTGGTTCCGTCCGCGAGCGCGTTGTTGTAGTTGGTTTCCGAGCTCATGTGCGCAAGGCCAACGTCCTCCAAAGCCGTTCCCTTTTCGAGCCAAACGTTCAATGCTGAGTTGAAGTACGAGTCTCCGCGCTCGAGGTGGCTTCTGGCCGTGCCGAAGACTCCTGCCTCGAAGATGGCGAAGCCCAGCTGAAACTCGAAAATCGCTCGCGTCATGTTCACTTGCGTTGCAGTTATGTTGGCGAAGAACGGAAATGGCGAGTACGCCGCACTCATTGGCAGACTGTCGCCGAACATCATGCCGTATTTATACCACAAGTTCAAGCAGGCAAGATGGTCTTCCGAGAGAACCGCGAAATAGTCACCTGAATAGGCGCTGACTGAAA
>CAYHAK010000006.1:0-52821 GCA_964354625.1 uncultured Candidatus Bathyarchaeia archaeon | reverse complement strand
AAGAAGTATTTAAGTTTCTTCGGCCAGACTCAAACGTTTTTATGATCTAGAATGAGGTCGCAAGACGCCAAAAAAGAGAGTGTGGGTTGTGTTGAGCCGTCTAGGAGACTACTTTGCCATAAGTCTTTTTGACCCAAGCGCGTGTCCTTTCCATGTCTTCTCTGAAGCGTTTCAGCTCTTCAGGTGTTCTTTTTGGCGGCACTGGTTCTTCTGCAGGGGTTGCATATACGTCCTGCAGGTCGCCTTTCGGTTGCTTACTGATGCTGATGTTGACTTTGAGGCCTATGTTGACTTTCTCTGGGTCGACGTCTCTCATGGTCATAGGTAGGCACGTGTTAGTTCCGTCTACGCGAACCATTACGCCTACGAGTGGCTGCAGATGCGCCATGGAAGGCCATGCAATAACCATTATCGTGTAGGAATGAACTTCACCCTTCTTGGGAAGCTCCGCCCACTTGGTTTCCGCCAGCCTGCACTTGGGGTTGAAGCAGTGTGCGCGCGGAGGACAGTAGACCAAACCGCATTTGGGGCATTTCGTGCCGTACAGCTTGCCTTCAAGCAGGCCCATGAAGAACTGCGAGACCTTGCCGTAGCTGTGATGGAATAGGCTGCCGTGTGGCCTGTGAACGACGAGGAACTTCTCAGGCTTTAGGCTGTTCAACGTCGGGCCGTCGTTCATTTCGACTATCTTCCAGCCCTCAGGGGTCCAGCCACCTTTGCGTTCCCAGTCCTCCCACCACTTCTCGTCGATCTTCTTCTCCTTGATGACTTTTTCTGGTCCAGGTTGCTTCATGCTTCCTACACCTCCAAGACCACGGCACCTGCTTGACAGCCAGTTCCGCCGTGGCCATGTATGAATGCCTTCTTCGGTCTGCTCAGCTGTCTGCCTGGGGCGCCCCATTTCTTGCCGATCTGGTTGCTCAATTGCCAGTAGCTGTCAACGACCTGGGCGATTGATGTTGAGCCTACTGCGTGTCCTTGTGCTGTCAATGCGCCGCTTAGCTGACATGGAAGCTCTCCATCGCGTGAGATCACGCCGTCTCTGAGCATGTCTTTGCCTTCGCCGCGCTTGCAGAAGTCGAAGTCTTCGAGCCCAGCCAAGACGACGCCTGCGTATGGGTCAAAGATCTCAACGAAGCTTATTTCCTTCCTCGGGTTCTTGATGCCAGCGTCCTTGTAGGCCATCCTTGCTGAAACGCGCAACGAGCCGAAGTTGCACAGGTCTGGGTACGGCGACATCGGTTTCGGCACACTCTTAGGCCATATCTTCTCGTCTTCTGGGTATAGCCCCTTCCATGCGGGGTTGTCAGGACGGTCTCCGGCCCTCATAGTGTCTGTTCCGAAACCTACGCCTGTGATCCAGATGGGGTTGTCGGTAAGCTTCTTGGTCAGTTCCTCGTTTGCCAGCAGCAGCGCAGAGGCGCCTTCGCTCGTCATTGCGCACTCGTATTGTCTGTAAGGCCACGAGATCAAGCGGCTCTTGTACACATCTTCAATGGTGATCTTGCCGAATCCATGCTGCGCTGGCCACTGAGCGTATGGGTTCTCGAGTGAGTTGTTGTGGTTCAAGACCGAAACCTCCGCCAGATCTTCCTCGGTGTCACCGTAAACGTGCATCCTCCGCGCCTCCATTGTTGCGTAGAAGGCGTTGTACGTGAAGCCTGAAACGAAGTCCCAGTCCGTGTCGCCTGCAATGGCAATGGCCTCGTTGACTTTCTGAATAGGCAGCTCGTTCATCTTTTCCCAACCGACGACAAGTACGGCTGGGAACATGCCTGAGCGGATCCAAAGTGCAGCGTTCACTACAGCGTCTATCGGTGTGGCTCCGCCTGACTCAACGCGATAGGCTGGCACAGCGCTGAGGCCCAAGTAGTCGTGGATGATCCAGTGCATGCATTGTTGCTGTTCGAGTATGTCGCTGAAATACGAGTAGCAGCAAGCGTAGCCTTTCTTTATGAAGTCTCCAAGCTCGAGGTCAGGCACGTCGTCCAGTATCATTTTGATTGCTTCTGCACACATTTCCTCCTGCAAAGTATGCCTTGGATTGTCGAATCGCGATATGCTTCCTGTGACTATTCCGACTTTCTTTTCCAATCTTCCACCTCATGCTAAAAGATGAAGCTAGTGAATCGGATCAGCTATTAATGTTTTTTCGGAACAATCCAAGCATTGAGCATAGGAAAAAGCAGACTTGCGCACTAACCCTCACTAGAAAGGAATGTTGCATCGCCCCGAGAATCCTTTTATAACGTCAGCCTTCACTTAGTCAGACATGCAAATCCTACGGCTGGCAACAGCGCTACCAGAAAACGAGTTTTCAACCCAGGAACTGATGGAGACATTCCCATGTGACTTGCCTGAAGGCATAAAACAAAACATCCTCAACTTGGGAGTTTCGAAACGCTACCTCGTGAGCAATCCGGAGGCGGAAGGCGAGTTGAGCGAGAAGAGCCTAACGGACCTATGCCGCGAAGCTTGCGGCAAGGCTCTGAAAAAGGCTGACCTTACCGCTACGGATGTTGGCTGTCTCATCTCGGCCTACGATGTTAACCCGTTCCTAAGCCCGGGACTCAGCCAGCTACTCGTGCCAGCGTTGGATCTGGATCCTTACACGAGTCTGGTCAACGTTCAGGGAATAGCCAGCACCGCTTTCCCAAAGGCTCTGGAGTTGGCCAAGAACCATCTTGCCGCTAACCCGCGCGATACGATTTTGGTCTGCGTTTCGGGCGCGAGTTCCTATTGGTTCCAGAACCAAGTGCGTGGCCTGAGGGACGTCATGGAGATCAGTAAGATCAGTGCAATAGCTGAGAGGAAGAGAAGGGAGTATGAGCTTAGAAAATGGATGGCCACGATGCAGTTCTTCCTCTTCGGTGACGGCGTTGCCGCCGCGGTGGTCACGAAAAAAGACGCGGGTCTCACATTCAACGACGTCGTTGAAGTCACGAACATGAACGGGAAGGACTACATGGCAGGGTATGCGAGGCTCTCAACACTCAACGAACCTTTCAAGTTCGGTTTCCATTCTCACCTTGACAAGGAAATCCCGAACCTCGGCGCGAAATATACCGCACTCGTCCTAGAAAGGCTCCTCGGCAAGAACGCCGAAAAAACCATGAAAGCAATCAAGAAGTGGGCAGTCCACACAGGCAGCGAGAAAATACTCAGTGCACTCGCTGAACGAAACGAAATTGACCGCGAGAAGCTCAAGGAGTCGCACGAAGTGCTGAGGGATTGCGGAAACCTTGCTGGAGCAAGCCTGCCCTTCATCTTGGCCAAGATAGTGTCAACGAACAGCTTCTCAGATGGCGACATGGTTCTAATGCTTGGTTACGGCTGGGGTTTCTCAGCTTCAGCTTCGATGCTGCAATACAAGGCCTAGCGGCTTCAGTCAGCGTCTTTTCCTCTTGCCTTATCCCAACGCTTGAACAGTTCCTCGGTAATCTGCGGTCTCAACGTGAAAACCTCCTCAGGACGCCTCACGTATAGGTATATCATGTACACTCTCTCGGACCCGCCTGACCTGAGAATCATATACGTCGGCCTCTTAGGCAATCGGCCGTCATATTCTGCAAAGATGCTATCCAAGATCTGCCCGGTTTTCGTCGCTGAGACACCGTGGTCGAGGACACCCTCATACGTGTAGCAGTAGATCTCGTGGGACGCATCGCCCCAGTACAGAAAATTGGCTATGTCTCGCTGTAGAGTGTTAAGGTTGAATATCGAAACGAAGTTGTTGCCTATTGTCAGAACCTTCGTGTAGTTTATGGTTACTTCCTGCACAACGCCTTCGATCGTACCTATACGCACCAAGTCACCCACCTTGAAAGGCCTCGCCGCCAGCAGATACAGACCGGCCACAAAGTTGCCTATGGTTTGCTGCGATGCAAAACCCATAGCAGCCCGACCAAGCGCGGAAAAAGCGACAAACCAGTCAGTCGAAACTCCACCAACCCTAGTCAAAGAGGCCAAAGCGAATATGAGTATTAGAATGCGCGAAGCAAGCATCGCGCCATTCATAACCTGTGGGTCCAGACGAGCCTTTTTTGCGAGTTTGCGCACATACCTCGTCAGTACCCTTTCAAAGGCGAGTGCGACACTTGCTATCACGGCCACCCAAAGCCACTGAGCCACGGTCAGACCGAGAAATGGCAAGCTCCAGAGACTCTGCGGTTGTTCACTCAAACCAAGCCTCTCCGATTTTTCTACACTGCGCGCGCGAACGAGAAAACAGCTTTTTAGGTCCAATGAGAATAAATAGCTAAGACATGACACTTGGATCAAACGAGGAGGCGAGACGACACGATGTTTGACGAACGGGAACTTCGCAGGATGAAGCAGGAACGTCAACGCTGGGAACAGACGACGCTGCCGAACTGGCTTAGACTCAGCAAGGAGAGAAAAACCGAATTCCACAACCACTCAGGCATACCGATAAAGTGTGTCTACACGCCTGAGGAAATTGCAAACATGGACTATATGCGGGACATAGGCTTCCCAGGCGAGTACCCATTTCTGCGCGGTGTGCATGCAACGATGCATCGAGGCCGCTTGTGGACAATGCGTATGTTCTCTGGGTTCGGTACGGCGGCCCAGACGAATCAGCGCTTCAAATATCTGCTTAAGGAAGGCGAGACTGGTCTAAGTACGGCGTTTGACTATCCGACGATTATGGGCTATGATTCTGATCATGTCATGGCTCTGGGTGAGGTAGGCATTTGCGGCGTAGCCATTGCTTCACTTAGGGATATGGAAACGTTGTTTGATGGGATTCCGTTGGACAAGGTTACGACGTCGATGACGATTAATGGACCTGCGCCGATTTTGCTAGGCATGTACGTTGCGGTAGGTGACCAGCAGGGCGTGCCTCGCGAATGCTTAGGCGGAACCACACAAAACGACAACTTGAAGGAGTTCTTCGCTCAGAAGCTATGCATTTATCCGCCAAAGCCTTCAGTCAAGCTGACCACGGACGTGATTGAGTACTGCGCGAGGCACTTGCCGAAGTGGAATCCCGTGAGCATTAGTGGCTACCACATACGCGAGGCAGGTGCGAACGCCGTGCAGGAGCTGGCCTTCACGATTTACGACGGCATAAGCTACGTTGAGTCCACGCTGGAGAGAGGATTGAAGGTGGACGACTTCGCACATAGGCTTTCGTTTTTCTTCGCTAGCCACAACGACTTTTTCGAGGAAATCGCGAAGTTTCGCGCGGCACGCAGACTATGGGCACGCATCATGAAGGAGCGTTTCCACGCGAAGACCCCACGATCGATGTGGATGCGTATGCACGTTCAGACCTCAGGATGCACGTTAACGGCGCAACAGCCGCACATTAACATTGCGCGCACGACGATTCAGGCGCTCGCCGCCGTGCTGGGTGGCACGCAGTCGCTACACACGAACTCATATGACGAAGCGCTGTGTCTGCCAGGCGAGGACGCCGTACGCGTGGCCCTGCGCACGCAACAGATCATCGCCCACGAAAGCGGCGTGACGCACACGGTGGATGCTGTAGGCGGATCATTTTTCCTTGAAGAGTTGACGAACGAGATGGAGCAGAAGGCAGTTGAGTACATTCAGAAAGTGGACGACATGGGCGGAGCGATAGCTGCCATCGAGAAGGGCTTCTTCCAGAAAGAGATCGCAGACAGCGCGTACAAGTACCAACGTGAAATTGAAGAGAAGAAACGCACGATCGTAGGCGTGAACGACTTCAAGACGGAGGAGGCTGAGTGTCCGATTGAGCTTTTGCACGTTGACCGGAACGCTGGGAACGATCAGCTTGCTGGGCTGCAAAAGCTAAAAAGGGAACGTGACAACAGGAAGGTCAAGGAAGTGTTGGAGAGGCTTCATTACTCAGCGGAGAAGGATGAGAATCTGATGCCCGTGATTATTGATGCGGTTAAGGCCTATGCGACGTTGGGCGAGATGAGCGAAGTCTTGAGACAGGTTTACGGCGAGTATAAGGAGCTTATAGTCATCTAGGAGGACGTTGAAGGATGCCTGAAGAGAAGAGGATTAGAGTGTTGATTGCGAAGCCTGGGTTGGACAGCCATGATCGCGGTGCCAAGGTGGTGGCGCGTGCTTTGAGAGATGCGGGCATGGAGGTCATCTACACCGGGCTCAGGCAGACACCAGAACAGATTGCCGAGACAGCTTTGCAGGAGGACGTGGACGTGGTAGGCCTGAGCATTCTTTCAGGAGCGCACAAGACGCTGTTTCCGCGAATCATGCAGCTGCTGAAGCAGAAGGGCTTGGCTGACGTTATGGTGTTTGCGGGAGGCATTATTCCTGAGGAGGACGTTCCGGACCTGAAGAAGTTGGGTGTGAAGGAGATCTTTGGTCCCGGTACGCCGACGGGCGCAATTATCAAGTATGTTTCTGATAATGTGTGCAAGTAGCGTTTGGTGAAGATGCGAAGTGCGTTGACAGCTGTTGAGGGTCTGGTGAAGGGCGTTCTGAAGGGTGACAAGAGGAGCATAGCGAGAGCCATTACGGTGGCCGAAAATGGTGGAGCAGACGCACAGAAGCTGATTGCAGCTGTGTTTCCGCACACTGGCAAGGCTCATGTGATAGGCATTACTGGTCCTGGAGGTGCTGGCAAAAGCACGCTTGTGGAGAAGCTGGCGCGCGAGTATCGGAAGCAGGGCAAGACTGTTGGTGTGGTGGCGGTTGATCCGTCTAGTCCGTTCACTGGTGGAGCGTTTCTTGGGGATCGCATACGCATGCAGGAGTTGAGCACGGATGAAGGCGTGTTCATTCGGAGCATGGCAACGCGGAATTTTGCCGGAGGCATTGCGAGGGCGACGAAGGATGCTGTCAGGTTTCTGGATGCGTCGGGCAAGGACCTAGTGCTCGTGGAAACGGTGGGTGCTGGTCAGTCTGAGGTTGAGATTGTGCGGGTGGCACAGACGGTCATGGTGATTCATGCTCCGGGAATGGGAGACGAGATTCAGGCGATCAAGGCGGGCATAATGGAGATTGGCGACGTTTTCGTGGTGAACAAGGCTGATCGTGAGAACGCGAACAAGACAGTGTCGGATCTGCAGGCCATTCTGCAGTTGAGTGAAGCTGACAGGGCGTGGAAGCCTCCTGTTTTGAAGACGGTTGCGTTGACTGGTGAGGGTGTGCCTGAGCTTGTGGAGAAGGTTGCTGAGCATAGAGCGCATTTGAAGGGTGGAGCGGGGCATGAGCGGCTTATGCTAGGTGCTGAGACCGAGCTTATTGACGCTATCAAAGAGAAGGTGCTGAGTTCGATTATTGACAATTTGAGGAAGGAAGGAAAGCTGGAGGAGTATTTGCGGAAGATCGTGAAGAAGGAGATGGATCCGTTGTCGGCGGCTGAGGAGCTTTTGAAGGAGAAGGGTCTTGAGTAGGATGGCTAGGCTTGAGAAGGGTTTGGTTCAGGTTTACACGGGAAACGGGAAAGGCAAGACCACAGCTGCTTTTGGTCTGGCTCTGAGAGCAGTAGGAAGAGGACTGAAGGTCTACGTCATACAGTTCATCAAGGGCGGTTTCGAATACGGGGAATTGTACGTCGTTGACAATTTGCCTGGCTTGACTTTGAAGGCGTTCGGCAGAGGCAAGTTCATTACTGGAGAGCCGAAGAAAGGGGACATTGAGCAGGCGCAGGAAGCCTTGAAACTGGCCAAGCAAGTCATTAGCAGCGGAAGATACGACTTGGTGATATTGGACGAAGTCAATGTAGCTCTTGATCTAAAGCTCATAGGACTTGATGAGGTTTTGAGATTGATTAGGGAGAAGCCTGTTCACATGGAGCTTGTTTTGACGGGGAGAAATGCGCCTGACGAGACATTGCAGGTTGCTGATTTGGTTACTGAGATGAGGGAAGTGAAGCATCCTTACTCTAAGGGTGTGCCGGCGAGAAAGGGAATAGAGTACTAGACAGGTCGCGGGAAAGGATCATCGCGCGCGCCTGTTCGCTTTTTGGCTGTCCTGTTTCTCACGTGTTTACCCGGTTCTGTTAAGTTAAGTTACCTAAAATCCTTTGCAATGAAAAGATACTATCGGTGACTTAGCAAGCCGTCACAAACTTTAAGAATCAAAGAGCGATATATATTATATGTGGTGCATGGGGTGGGATTTGAACCCACGTCGTCCGCTTAGTAGGCGGGTGCTCAATCCGTACTAGGCTATCCATGCCCTTTTTTTGGTTTTAATACCATGGCTTCAGATTTTGCTGAACCAATTTTTCAACTATTACTTTTGATTCTGCGGCTATTTCAACAGCCCAAGGCTTGTCTCTTACAATTAAGTCCGATATTACCTGATTGTACATTCCCAGAGATTCGTTTTGGGTTAACATTGAGTAACACAACGAATCCACTAGTATGTGATTCAATCCCGATGTGTCTTTTTCTAAGCTGAAGCTTAAGGAATCCTTGTCAATTCTAACAAAGGGTTCCATAGAATCAGCTAACCTCAACAATTTCATTGATACCGTCTTCCCATGCTCTTGGCGGACTTTCTCAAAGTCAACAAATGTATCTTTCATCAAACCAGTGAAGACATGATATATTGCCTGTTGCTCTTCTTCGTTCACAAAAAGTTCCTTGATTCTTTGAAGGAAATAGGGTCTCATGCTCTTGAAAACGGCGTTTGTTTCTGCATGACCGGACATTTTGGAGTCGAAGACCGGCATATGGATAAACGAATAAAGTGTTGTTGAATCACTTGTTACAAAACGGTTGTTTGCAAGGTGAATAAGATTATTTTTTGCTAGTATATCGATTATCTGCCACAAATCATCAATAGTGAACTTATTGGTTTTGCCTTTGTTTAGTTCAGTAAGCAGTTCATACATCGATACTCCGGGTCTAGCGCGCGCTATTTGGGGCAGATATACGGAAACTTAAAGTCAGTTAGTTCTGTCCCACATTTAGGGCAGAATTTGACATATGCCATCACTTCATCTACGTACATTTCTCGATAACAATCAAAAAACTCGGAACCGCATGGTTTTACTGGCGGCGGATTATCATTATAGCTAACACTGACCACTCTATTTGTTTCATCCACTATTACTGCGCCAACTTGACGCTTAAAGCATTGTGACACTAGAGACGCACAATATGCCATGCTCATATATTCTTCTTGCTCAGAAGGCAACTTTGGTTCTTCCTGTTTGAATAAGTCTAGATAATATTTTATTTTCCCAGAAAGCCGTTCTTTCCAAGCAAGCTCAGTTCTTATCATTGGATCATTGTTGTTTGTTATCAAGACATCTGCTTCATCAATACAGAGCGAGACTTGCTGTCCATTTACAATACCCTGTTCATTTTTGTCACGACTATCATCGTCTTTGAATGTGTCATAATTTCTGCCGTATCCCTCTTGAACTCTAAGCCATCGATCTTCTTCGACACAATCCACAGCAACCAGATAGAAATTTGGAAAAGCTGTTCTAAAGAACTCAACTTCTCCTGTATTGCGTATACTATCAAAAACTAAGAAAGGATGGCCGATTTGTCCCGCTTTTAGTGCCGTTTCGTAAGCGATGTATGCTAATGTCATATTGCGCTGCGGTTCTCTTGTCCGCATTTCATTGCCTATCTTTTGCTTTTCCTCCAGGGTAGCTTCTTTTACATCTCTTCCCGGGTTTCTTTTTTTCCATTCTTCCTCAATAGCATCGGTTAAGCGAAATCCTTTGAATTCATAGTTCTTTGTCAAGACCTTAAGTAATGTACTACAGCCACTGCCGAAAGAACCAGTGAGACCCAGTACAAGCTGCTTGTTCGCTTCTAGTGCCATAGCCTATGTACACCGTTTTTGTTATTTATGTTTTATGAATCGCATCTGTAATCTTGTTTTTCACGGCATACAGAGAAGGAATGATTTTTCACATGGGGTAACTTAACTTAACAGAACCTGTTTACCCTAAGCTTTATTAGCGTTTTCATTTCGGTGGGTACTCATGGAAGCTGCAAACGTTGTGGTTGTCGGTGCCGGTGTCGTGGGTCTTGCTGTGGCTGCCAAGGTTTCTGAGGGGAATGAGGGTGTGTATGTTTTTGAGAAGAATTCTCGGTTCGGTCAGGAGACCAGTGGCCACAACAGCGCCGTGATCCATTCAGGCATTCACTACCCGAAGGGTTCTCTCAAGGCCAGGCTGTGCGTGAAAGGCAATGCCATGATGTACGAGCTGTGCGAGAGGCACAGGGTTCCTTTCAAGCGGCTGGGGAAGCTGACTGTGGCCATTGGGGATGAGGAGACAAGAGAGCTGTATGAGCTGAAGCAGGTGGGAATTGACAATGGCGTTGAAGGCATGAAGTTTCTGGACCGGGAAGAGGTAAAGCGACTGGAGCCTGACGTGGAGGTTGACAAGGCTTTGCTCACGCCTTCGACTGGGATTGTGGAGCCTGACGAGTTGATGAACCACTTCCATGCGCAGGCACGAAGGAACAACGTGGTTTTAGCAATGGAAACCGAGGTCACGGGCATAAGCAAATTGTCGAGCGGATACGAGCTTATCGGGACGAGTGTGGGCGAAAAGTTCACAGTAACGGCGAAGATTGTGGTCAACTGCGCGGGGTTGTGCTCAGACAAAGTGGCTACGATGGCGGGTTTGGATGTGGACGGGCTTGGCTACAGGTTGCACTACTGTAAGGGCGACTACTTCAGAGTCGCTGGCAAGCCTCCGATCAAGATGCTTGTCTATCCGGTCCCGCAGGGAGCTGGGTTGGGGACTCATTTGACGCCTGATCTCGGCGGCTCGGTGAGGCTGGGTCCGAACGCCTACTACGTGGATCGCGTTAGCTATGAGGTTGAGTCAAACGAGGAGGAGTTCAGGAGAGACGTGGCCAGATACTTGCCCAGTATCCGCGAACGGCAGATTCACGTTGACTCTGCAGGCGTCAGACCGAAATTGCAGGGGCCCAAGGATGGGTTCAGGGACTTCGTGATCAGGCATGAGGCTGACAGAGGCTTGTTCGGCTTCGTGAACCTCGTGGGCATCGAGTCTCCTGGCCTGACTGCAGCACCAGCGATCGGCGAGCTCGTTTCGGACATAATCGAAAAGGAAATCAAGGGATAACCGCATATGTTGAGAGCGGAGAGTGACAGGCAACATGCCTGGGGATACCGTTCGAATCGACGTTGAGCCGTTGAAATCTTTCTGCGCTGAAGCTTTGGAGAGGCTGGGCGTGTCTGCTGAAGATGCGCGGGTGGCAGCTGATGTGCTTGTGCAGGCTGATCTGCGTGGGATCGATTCGCATGGCATGGCAAGGTTGAGCCGCTATGTCACAGGCATTCAGCAGGGAATGATGAAGCCTAGGCCGAACCCGAAGGTGGTGCGTGAGACTCCTGTCACGGCCACGATTGACGGCGATGCTGGACTTGGGCAGCCTGTTTCGCGCATGGCGATGAGGCTGGCGATTGCGAAGGCGCGGGAGGACTCGTTGGGCTTTGTTGCGGTCAGGAACTCGAACCATTATGGGATTGCTGGCTATTATGCGATGATGGCGTTGGCTGAGGACATGATTGGCGTGTGTGCGACGAACACTGAGGTGCTGGTCGTGCCTACGTTTGCGCGGAACGCTTTACTGGGCACGAATCCGATTGCGATTGCGGTTCCTGCCGGCGTTGAGCGGCCTTACGTGTTGGACATGTCCACGGCGACGGTGACTAGGGGGAAGCTTGAGGTTTATGCGAGGTTGGAGAAAGCGATGCCGCTGAACTGGGCAACGGACGAGAAGGGCGTTGCCACGAGCGACCCTGCACATGTTCTCCAGAACATCATGAAGCGAAGCGGAGGAGGCTTGCTTCCGCTTGGCGGTTCGTTGGAGGAGTCAGGTGGGCACAAAGGGTACGGTTTGGCTTTGGCAGTTGAGATTTTCAGCGCCATGCTTCCAGGCGCTCTCTATGCGAATCGCGTTTACCCGAAAGACAGTGAGGGGAAGCCTTTGCCTTCGGGGATCGGCCATTTCTTTGGAGCTATGCGCATAGACGCATTTAGACCTAAAGAGGAGTTTAAGCGGGATATGGATGATTTGATTCGGCGTTTGAAGGATGCTCCGAAGGCTGAGGGAGCTGAACGCATTTACGTTCACGGCGAGAAGGAGTTCGAAGAGGCAGAGCGGCTGGCAAGAGATGGAATACCATTGAACGCAAAGGTGGCTGATGAGCTGCGGGCCATCGCGAAGCAACTTGGACTGGCAAAGCCTTTCTAACGCGGTTTGACTCCGACGAATATGCCTCGATCTCTGAGCAATCCGTTCTTCAGGAATTTCGCCTTGAGTCCTGTTTCTTTCATGATTGGTAGCGTTTCATCAGTTTCAAACAGGCCTAGTTCGTGTCCGTCTACGAAGTGCTTGACGGGTTTGTCTTGTTCGGCGATGAGATAGTGCATGTCGATGATGGAAAGGTTTCCTTCGGCCCGGTGAACATATTCAACAGGAATTGTCTCTCTATGAAGTGCTTCTTTCAACTCGAAAGGATCCAAAACACCAGCCAACTGTGAAGCTCTGAGATGTCGTTGAGTGTGGTTCATCATTCCGAGCCTTTTCATTATCCGCCATGCTCGCGCTCGCGGCGATCAGACGGACTTTTGTCTGTTGAGCTTCTACCGTTGGTTTTGAATGTGCCATGCTTGAAGAAAAAGCTATAGCAAACGCCACAGTACTTGCAGATGTTGATAACACTTATGAAAAAGGGCATGATTTTTGACATCAAGAAGTATGCTATTCACGATGGGCCGGGAATCCGTACGACGGTGTTTTTCAAAGGATGTCCTTTGCACTGCTGGTGGTGTCACAACCCGGAGGGCCAAGACTCTGAGCCTGAGCTAGTCTACAGAAGGAGCAGATGTACAGGTTGTGGCGAATGCACAAAGAACTGCCCACGACAAGCAATATCTCTACGGGTCAAGCACATATCCATAAACAGAAAGAACTGCGTCACGTGTGGTAATTGCTCGCAGGCATGTCCATCTGATGTTCTTTCAGTCGCCGGAAGATGGACGAGGGTGAAGGAGATTCTGGAGGAAATAGAAAAAGACAGGGCTTTCTACGACGAATCAGAGGGAGGAGTCACGTTTTCAGGAGGAGAACCGTTTTCGCAGCCTGACTTCCTGAACGCTCTTCTAACCGAATGCATGGAGAGAGGCATCCACACAACTGTGGACACCTGCGGATCTGCACCGTATGAGGTCATCGATAGAATGTGCGACAAGGTGGACCTCTTCTTGTATGACATCAAAACGATGGACAACAGAAAGCATAAGATGTACACTGGCGCCTCGAATGAAGAAATTCTCAAGAATCTCAGGAGACTTGCGAAGGACAGCAGCATTGTGATCAGCTTTCCGATCATACCTGGAGTAAACGATGATGACAAGAACGTTGCGGAGACAGCCAAGTTCATAAGCTCTCTGCCCAACATAAAACAGGTTAGCCTCCTTCCTTACCACCGAGCAGGAATCGAAAAATACCGGAACCTAGGCAAGCCTTACAAGCTGAGCAGAATCCAGCCTCCTTCAGATCAGAAGATAGAGGCAATAAAGAAGAAAATAGAGGCATTCGGAATAAAGGTAGGAATAGGAGGAGGATGATGTGCGGGAAAGAATCAGAAAACTGAGAAAGCAAAGCTTGGCCGCCAAGCCGTATGTTTCTCCTGAAAGGGCGATTCTCATAACGGAATTCTACGAAAGCAAAATTGCTAACAGAGCCTCGACTCCTATGAAGAGGGCACTTGCATTCAAACACCTGCTCCAGAACAAGAAAATCTGCATCAACGACGGAGAGATGATCGTCGGCGAAAGAGGCTCAGCGCCAAAAGAGACACCAACATACCCTGAAATATGTTGCCACACCCTCGCAGACCTCGACGTCCTCAACTCCAGAAAAAAGATCCCCTATGCCGTAAGTGAAGCAACGAAGAAAACATACAAGAAGAAGATCATCCCCTTCTGGAAAGGCAAGTCAATAAGAGACATCATATTCCGCCAAATGCCTGACGAATGGAAAGCAGCCTACGAATCAGGCGTTTTCACCGAATTCCTAGAACAAAGAGCCCCGGGGCACACGGTTCTAGACGACAAGATCTACAGGAAAGGCCTAGTCGACTTCAAAGAAGACATAGCCAAAGGCATGCAAAGCCTCGACCTCAAGAAAGATGCGGACACACACAAGAATGAAGAACTCAAGGCGATGGAAATCGCCGCCGACGCCCTGATCCTCTACGCTAAACGACATGCCGACCTAGCCAGAAAGCTCGCAAAGAAGGAAAGAAACGCCAAGCGCCAAAAAGAGCTGGAAAAGATAGCAAGCGTGTGCACGCACGTTCCAGCCCATGCGCCTAGAGACTTCTGGGAAGCTCTACAGTGCTATTGGTTCATCCACCTCGGAGTCATAACAGAACTTAATCCGTGGGACGCATTCAACCCGGGCAGGCTTGACCAGCACCTCTACCCCTTCTATGAAAAAGATCTCAAAGACGGAGTCTTGACGAAAGAGAAGGCAAGAGAGCTTCTTCAAGCGTTCTGGATAAAGTTCAACAATCAGCCTGCGCCGCCCAAAGTGGGAGTCACTGCAGAGGAAAGCTGCACATACACAGACTTTGCCCTAATAAACACGGGCGGAGTCAAAGCCGACGGATCAGACGCGGTAAATGAACTGTCATACTTGATACTTGACGTTGTGGAGGAAATGAGGCTTACACAGCCTAGCTCTATGGTTCAAATCAGCAAGAAAACACCAGACATATTCCTGAAAAGAGCAGTGGAAATCATAAAAACAGGCTTCGGACAGCCATCAGTCTTCAACACAGATGGAATAGTCCAAGAATTGCTGAGACAGGGAAAACGCATCGAAGACGCCAGAAACGGAGGAGCAAGCGGATGCGTAGAGACAGGTGCCTTCGGCAAAGAATGCTACATTCTCACAGGATACTTCAATATACCCAAGATCCTGGAAATAGCCCTGAACAACGGCCTAGACCCAAGAACGGGAAAGAGAATCGGACTGGCCACAGGAGACGCGGCTGAGTTCGGCTCTTTCGACGAATTGTTTGAGGCCTTCAGGAAGCAGCTCAGTCACTTTGTCGATATCAAGATCAATGGAAACACCATGATAGAAGAACTCTACGCTGAGCATCTGCCAACACCGTTTCTGTCCCTTCTCATTGACGACTGCATCGCCAAGGGGAAAGACTACAACGAAGGAGGAGCACGGTACAACACAAGCTACATTCAAGGTGTCGGGCTTGGAACAGTGACCGACTCCTTAACAGCCATAAAATACAATGTCTTCGACAAGAAACACGCCACTTTGAAGGAACTGCTTCGCGCATTGAAAACAGACTATAAGAACAATGAGAACCTTCGCCAGAGACTTCTGAACAAGACTCCAAAATACGGAAACGACGATGAATACGCTGATCAGATTATGAAAGCTATTTTTGACGCTTACTTCAACTCGATCGATGGAAGACCTAACGCGAAGGGAGGACACTACAGGATCAACCTGTTGCCGACAACTGTCCACATCTATTTCGGAAAGGCAGTCGGAGCCACGCCTGACGGGAGAAACGCAGGTGAGCCTCTGTCCGAAGGAGTGTCACCCGTACAGGGGGCAGATCGCAAAGGGCCCACCGCGGTGATAAAATCCGTCGGAAAAATCGACCACGTCAAAACCGGCGGAACCCTCCTCAACCAGAAATTCACACCCCAACTTCTTGCTGACGAAACAGGACAAAACAAACTGGCCCAGCTAATACGAACCTATTTCAAGCTGGACGGCCACCACATCCAGTTCAACGTGATAAACTCAGGCATGCTGCGCGACGCCCAAAAACATCCTGAAAAATACAGAGACCTCATAGTAAGAGTAGCAGGATACAGCGACTATTTCGTCGACCTAGGTGCGGAGCTGCAAAACGAGATAATAAAGAGGACAGAACAGAAAAACTTCTAAACCGAATACCACGCCAGAAAGACGCTGAGAAGATGATGATCAACAAGATTTGCCGTTTTTGTCATCTTCTCGTTTGCCAAGAACTCAAAGGCATAGACACAAATCGGGACACGATTACCCTGTGATTGGATACACTTGTTTTGCGGTGTATTCTAGGTATTTCTCTTTCTCAGTTTCTGGCAGGTTGAATATGGTGACTGAGGCGTCTCGCGTTATGCCCACGACGTAGCCGTACTCCTTGCTTCTCGCCACCACGTACCACAAGTCGCCGTGCTTGCCGTAATCCTCAAACAGCGACGTGTTCACTAAGTCAGGCCCGTAAAGCGAGAGCTTGTTCACGTTCGGGATGTCCACGTTGTCGAAGAAGGTTATCTTCGTGTCCTCGCGGTTCTTCAGGTGAAACATCCTCAGCGACTCAGGCGAAATCCGCGCCTCCAGAATATTGCCCGCCTTCTCAAACAGAATCTCGCTTAGCTTGTTGGCCAAGAAATTCGCAAGCCGCTTCTTCTCCACCACAGTCAGAAACATAGTGCCCTCATGTGGCGAGAAGCTGAACAACGCCTCAACCGTCCGAGGCTGAGGAAACACCTTGCCCCTGTGAAAGACTTGGGTGACAAGGTCGTGCGAGTATACGCCTCGCACAGTGCTGGCCTTCGCCACAAGTCCCGCAACTTCCGTGATAAGTTCGAACCTGTAGTCGCCCTCCTCATACGGCTCCTCAACATGATAGCCCTTCAAAGCCGCAGCAATCTCGCTTAGCTCTATCGCCTCAGCAAGCCTAAACACCTTACCTGCAACCACCATAACACGTCACACACCCTCAGAAACTGACAACCTACCTTAAGAGATTTTGCCCAAAATAGTCTTCAAATCGCTCTATGCATGAGACGATCATTCCGTGCATGGAACGATCGCCATTCCAGCGCGCGCGCTCTTTGAGCAGACTGAGCATCTCCATCATCTCCTTATACATGCCTTTTGAACGTTTCATGTAATCACCATCATCGACTCCGATGGCTGAAACTGTGCCTTTTAGGCACAAATCCTGCCTAAGCGCTTTAATAAGAGTCTCTCAACCTCATAATACTACCTGAAACAATGAGGGAACGCGCTGAATGCTAATACAGGAGGTCATCCTTGAGAACTTCATGAGCTACGAGTACGCTAGGGTGCCCTTCAAATCAGGTGTGAACGTCATCTGCGGGCCCAACGGCTCAGGCAAATCCTCACTCTTGCTGGCCGCATCAGTAGCCTTAGGCCAAACCTATACGGAACGCTCAAAGAAGCTCAGCGACCTCATCCGCTGGGGCAAAGAACAAGCCCGCGTCACGCTAATCCTCAACAACGCCAAACGAGGCACCAACCGCCCAGTCCCCAAATACAACAAGGACCAGATTTTCCTCACACGCGTCATGCGAAAAGACGGCCAGTACTGGTTCGAACTGGAAAACCGCGCCGTCACCAAGCAAGACGTGGAGAGGCTTCTGGGCAAGCTCGGCGTTGACCCTGACAACATTCTCATAATCATGCACCAGAACATGGTGGAACAGTTCACGGTGCTCTCTGTGCAGGAGAAGCTGCGCATCGTAGAAGCCGCCGTAGGCCTCGAACCCTACCGCGAAAACGTGCTGCAAGCACAGAAAAAGCTGACCCGCCTACTCAGCCAAGAAGATTCCATAGGCAAACTGCTTGAGCAGGCCGAACAAACGCTCAACTACTGGCGCGAACAATACGACAAGTATCAAGAAAAGAAGCAGCTACAAGTCAAACGCAGATTCCTCGAACGCGAACTCGCGTGGGCAGAAGTCATGCGTCGCGAAGGCATAGTCCAAGAGATCGAGGCGAACCTCAAGAAGCAGCACGACGCTCTCAGCGAGATTGAGGAGGAAAATGACGGCGCAGAAGGCGACCTGGAGGCTCACCAGAACGAGCTTGCCAAACTCAGGGAAGAGACGAAGGCACTTTTCGAACAGCGACTCAGCCTCGAACGCGAAAAGACACGCAACGAATCCACCGTCCCCATATACGAGCAACTCCTCAAAGAAACAAGCTACGTGGAACTGGAAACCGAGAAAGGCAGCCTTCAGACACACTTCAAACTGCTTAGAACAGAAAACCTTAAGGAACTGATACAGGACGCCAGCCAGCAAATCTCCAAAATAGACCCTGAAATAGGCGCCAACCAGAAACGCATCGGCCTCCTAGAGGAGTCAAGCGAGAAAATAGGCGACCAAGTTCTCCAAACCCGCATCAAAATCGCATTACTGCAATACAGAAGAGAAAACGCCACAACCGACGTGGAAAGGCTCGAAAAGGAACTCAACACTGCAAAGGCACACGCTGACGAGGCCACAGCCAAAGCAGAGGAAAGCGGAACCCGCATCGCCGTGGTCAAAGGCATAGGCGAAATCTTCGACGAAATGCGCACGACCGAAGGCCACCTTGCGGCGTTGGCAGATGTCTCAGAAGACATAGAGCGCATGTATGAATCCTACTCAAAACTGTACCTGGAGCTCAAGGAGAAAGCAAAGCTTGTGGCCGAAAACCGCGAGAAAGCTCTTGAAGAGGTCAAGATTCGCATGCAGGCGTGGCGCGAAGTCATCACAAGCCTGCTCACGCGCGTGAACCTCGAGTATCAGGCCATCCTCACCGAAGCACAGGCCTTAGGAGAAGTGAGACTCGCCAACGAGCACGACGTGGAAGCCGCAGGCCTCGAAATCCTCGTAGGCTTCAAAGGCGGAAAACCCGTCCCACTTGACGCGTACACGCAGAGCGGAGGCGAACGTACTACTGCCACCATGAGCTTCCTGCTTGCCCTGCAGAAGCACGTGCGCTCACCGTTCCGTGCAGTGGATGAGTACGACATTCACTTGGATCCAAAGAACCGTGAGGCCATCGCCAAAACACTCATCTCCACCGTCAAAGACTCCAATGCACAGTATATCGTGATCACGCCCAGCCAGATAACCTTCGCCAAAGACGAAGTCAACATCATCACCGTCCAGAACATCGACGGCAAGTCCATCATCAGGGAGGTAGCCTAGTGCGATCCAAGCGTGAACGCGAAAAGCAGGGCAGAGAAAAGATTGTCCGCATAATCAACACCTGCAAGACCGTTGAGGAACGTTCGCTCGACCCGTTCCTCGTGAATGTGGACGAAAGCATAAAGACCGCCAGAGAATACCTCCCAGAATGGAAGATTCCCGAAGACCTGTGCCTCGACGCTGAAACAATACACAGCATCGCCTCCGTCGTCAAACTGCAGAGCGAATGGGTCAAGCACCGATCAACCTCGCTATATACGGATCCGTTTCTGCTACAGGAGAAGATCATGCGCATGGACAAGCACCGCCTCGTGGCCACGTTCGTGCAGGTCTGGCGTCCCATCGTCGAATTCGAACAAATCTCCATCCACAGCATCATGGAATCCCTCCAGTACTGGATCAACCTACTCCCACTTGACGAAAGATGGAAAGAACAGCCGCCCCTCGAAGTGCAAGCGGGCCAAACCAGCCGCGCGGAACTCGTCCAACAACGCATCCTCCGCGAACAGATGTTCAGCGAAGAACTTGCCAGCTACTGGCAGCAACTCAAAAGCAGAGTCGCCGAGAAAGGCACGGAAGGCAAAGTAAGCTACTGGGGTTTCGTGGGCGCCGACACTTACGAGGAGACTGTGGATCGCGCCTTTATGACCGCCTTCCTCGTCACGTACGGCTACGCCACGTTGGAAATCCACCCGCTTGAAGAAGAAATGTTCATCAAGCCCAACGAGAAGCCTGAAACGAAGATCGCCAGCAAACAGCTTGTAAGCGTGCCCATACCCATACCCGTCGAAGACTGGCAGAAATGGAAAAGGGGAGAGCTGAAATGAGCAAACGCAAAGCCACCTATGCCTCAAAGGTGAAGAGAGCCACCCACATGCTTTTCTACAAACGCCACGCGAAACCGGGCGTCAAAGGATGGGAACTCCGCAAGGCCCTAGGCTCGGACTACCCCAAAGTGCTGAAAGTATTGGACGATTACTTGAAGGAACTGGATCTCAAGGTGCAGACAGTCTTCGAGAACGAGAAGCCTGTTGAGAAGCCCAGCCTCGAACAGCTGGACAAGGCGCGGTTTCTCATAACCCTCAGAGGCGAACTAACGCCCAAAGAGGCCAAGATGGTGGGCTGGCGCATAGATGACCTCGCAGGGCTAGCCATAGCCATCTCGCACATCATAGCCAACAAAGGCAAAGCCCCACGGAAAGAAGTGGAAGATCTGCTCCGCGAGAAGCTTCCAGACTGGAAAGTGGGCCTCAACGTCGACCGCTACATACGCTACGGATACCTCACTCAAGACGAAAGCGAACAGCTATACCTGGACTGGAGAACACGAGCAGAAGTAGACCAAAAAGCCCTCATAGACGTGTTACTAAGAACCGAAGCATAAGCCTCGGAGAGCCTACTTTCTCACTTTGTGGTAGGCAAAAGCAATCAGATCAATGATCAAGATCGCGACGAGAATAAGCAAAGGGCTTCCGACGAACTGCTCCACAGGTGACCCACCTGCCGCTTGAGCTGTGCCGACAAGCGCTGAAAAGAGAAGCGCCAGACACATGGCCAGAACCGTCCGTTTTTCCATAACTGAAAGCACCCTTGGTCTACGTTATGCTGACGTTCTGTATATCAAAGTATCTCTTGGCCAAGAAGCGCAGGCGTTCAGCGTTTCTGCCGTTCTTGCCAATGGCAATGCCCTTGTCCTTCGGGTTGACGGCTATGACTGCGATTGACTTGCCGTCCGGCTTTTCGGTTATGCGTACCTCTTTCACCAGTGCGGGTTTCAGTGCGTTCTTGATGAACTGTGCTGCGTCTTCTGAGTATTCAATTATCTCGTGTTTCTTGCCTGTCATTCTTTCGAGCTGGTGGATGTTTCTTCCGCCACGGCCTATAGCCACGCCTATCTGTCCCTCACTAACAACGAAAAGCACACGCCCCAGTTCCTCGTCGATTATGCAATCCTTCACGTTTGCACTGGTGATGCTCTCAAACAAAGCGATAAAACGCATTTCGTTGCTGGTGATCTTAATTCCGGTTGTCATTCGTCTCCTTCCGTGGACCCCTCTGGCTCTGCAGGTTCCGTGAGTTTGAGGATTTCAGAGTCTCCTGCCTCTCTTATACTTAGCGCCGAAACCGCAAAAGGTCTGCCGCAGACTCCTCCGAGGTCTATAGATGAACTTCGATAGATTATCAATGGGACTTTCGACAGCTTGCAGTAGTATTCGATATCTGCACTCACGTTTTTCGGGCAATTTGAGGCCACGACTATAAGCTTGGCCTTTCCCGACTGGGCATTCTGAATTGCCGAGTTCGTCCCGAATGAGACTTTGCCCGTTTTGACTGCGGCAGCGATTGCCTTGTCTATGTCTATCACTTGCTTTCACCCTTCTTCAGTTCGAATGTACTCATGTATAACTCTACAAGTCCTGTGCCTATTGGAACGGACTGCCCCACTATTACGTTTTCGGTCACGCCCTTAAGCGGGTCGCTTTCGCCTTTGACTGCAGCTTCAACAATGTTAGGCACCGTGATCTCAAAGGCAGCCCTCGCAAGCACGCTTGATTTCTGGCCGCTGATGCCGTGCCTGCCTATCTGCTGCACTTCTCCTGTGGACGTCATCATGTCAGCCACAAGCATGACGTGGCGAACATCAACATCTAAGCCCTGTTCTTCCAGAACGCTTTTCGCCTCATGCGTCAACGCGTTCCTCGCCGCTTCGATGCCGATGGTTTTGGCAATCTCGTGAACGTTGTTTGTAGTGGTTTTACTGGTGTCGATGCCTATTATCTCAAGGACCTTGGGCAGGTTTGAGCCGTCTGTTCTGATTACCCATTCGCCGTGCTCTTCGGTGACCAGCACTCGTTTTAGACCTGGGACTCCTTTAACGTGGACAGCCGAGACCTGGCCCAGCATCTTTTTCAGCGCGTCAGCCTTCTTCGGCTTTATGTGGATGCTGCTGGCCTTTACCTTAACCGTGGCATTCTGTGTCTCTAATGCGGTCTTCAGCTCTGCCATGGTCACTTCGCGGTCTTCCATCATTGTCTTGTCAAGCTCGATCACTATTTCCTCGTGCATTGGATCTTCGTATATTGCCTTGGCTACGTCCTCGATTGACGTGAAGACTATTTGGCGGGCAATCTTCACTGCGGCCTCTCGGCTCTTCCTGTGCTCATCAGTCAGGTAGATGGTCATAATTGGAGTGGATGGAATGCGCCTAGCGTCGACGATTTCGATCAGTCGTGGCAAGCCTAGAGTGACGTTTTGCTCTCTGACACCTGCGTAGTGGAAAGTTCTGAGAGTCATCTGCGTGCCTGGCTCGCCTATCGACTGGGCTGCTACGATGCCAACTGCCTCTCCGGGCTCCATTAGGGCATGCTTGTAGTGCTCAACCGTCAGTTTGATGGCCTTGTCCACGCCGCCTGTGCTCAGCTTTGATTTGGCTGCATTCTGCTTCAGCTCGTCTACGAGGATGGGCGTAAGCACGTTCTCAACCTCTTCCAGCTGTTTCTTGACGTGCTCGGCTGTGGCAGGTTTGCCTTTTTCCGTGGCTATCCTTATCTGATCGACAAGTCTGCTTACGTTTACGGCCTTTCCGTGGTCGCTCTTGGCAGGGTCAACGCCGTCTTCGCCGTATTTGAACTGGATAATGTCGCCTGCCGAGTTTCTGACGGTGCCATCATATTCAAGGCGCAGGTGCTCAAGTGCGTTGATCAACCGTCTTTGCATGTAACCGCTCTGCTGGGTCCTAACGGCTGTGTCCACGAGGCCCTCTCTGCCTCCCATAGCGTGGAAGAAGAACTCGATAACGTCAAGCCCAGTCTGGTAGGACGAATACACGAAGCCTCTTGCTTTCGGGCTTGGGTCTCCGACCGCGAAATGCGGCAGCGCGCGGCCGCCGTAGCCTCGCAGGATTCGCTTCCCACGCACAGCCTGCTGTCCCACGCAGGCGCTGATCTGGCCGATGTTCAGGCTTGAGCCCCTGGCGCCTGTTCTCGTCATAACGATGCCCGAATTGTCCAGAGTGAAGTCTTGGTCAGCTATTTTGCCAGACCGATCTCGTGCGTTGGCAAGTTCATTCATGACGTATATTTCGAACGAGTCTTCAAGCGTTTGTCCCGGAAGCCTTGGCAGCGTGCGCTTACGATAGCTTTCGATGAGGCCTTCTATCTTGTTTTCGATCTCTTCCATGGTCTTCTCGATCTTGTCTTCAGCCTTCGGCGAGAGAACAAGTTCGTCATACGAATATGTGAAGCCACGCACGGATATGAACAGTTTCAGCATTCTGGTTATTCGGTTAAGAAATTCGCGTCCTGCCTGGGTTCCGTAGTCCTTGACTATTCTGTGCAGAAGACTCTCGGACTGTTCGGCTCCTATTGAACGTCTGTCTATGACACCGCTTATGAGTTGCCCGTTCTTCACGACCACGTAGGCGTCGAACGGACACTTCTCTTCCAAACACTTGGAACAACCTTGGCAAATGCTGGCCTTCAAAACATAGTTCAGATCCTTCGGCAGGAAAAGACTGAATATCTGCTTGCCGCTCCAAAGCGGTTGTGGCGACTTGATCTTAGGCTCTGGAAGAGGGCCTTCGTACTTCGATCCAAGCAACAGCCTGTTGACCTCATTCCGCGTCAGATAGCTCGATTGCCTCGTGAACAGGTACGCGGAGGTTATGAAATCCCGGATCGCACCTATTATAGGACCGCCGAATCTAGGCGACAGTATCTGATCCTGAACTTGCATAAGCAACAATGCTTCAGTTCGCGCCTCCTCGCTCTGAGGCACGTGAAGGTTCATTTCGTCGCCATCAAAATCCGCATTGTACGGCGGGCAAACGCACAGGTGTAGGCGGAACGTTTTGTACGGTAAGACGCGTACGTAGTGCGCCATTATTGACATGCGGTGAAGCGAGGGCTGGCGGTTGAAGATGGCTATGTCACCGTTCCTCAGATGCCTCTCCACAATGAAGCCAGGCTCCACGGCCTCAGCGAGTTTCTCTCGGTCGATGACAAACTCGAGCCTTATGCGCTTGCCATCCGGCCTGATAATGTAAAGCGTGCCAGGATGCTTTTCAGGTCCGTTAACAACGAGTCTCCGCATTTCCGCGATGTTCCACTCTGTCACTTTTTCAGGCACGGACAACTGCATGGCTATCTCTACTGGGACGCCGACCTCGTTTATGTCGAGGTTGGGGTCAGGAGACACGACAGTGCGGGCTGAGAAGTCAACGCGCTTTCCTGAGAGGTTGCTTCTGAATCGGCCTTCCTTTCCTTTCAATCGCTGAGACAGCGTCTTCAGTGCCCTTCCCGAGCGATGTCTGGCCGGAGGTATTCCTGATGCTTCATTGTTGAAGTAGGTTGTCACGTGGTACTGCAGAAGCTCGGAGAGGTCCTGTATGATGAGTGTAGGGGCGCCTGCGTCCATGTTCTCCTTCAGTCTCTGGTTTATGCGGATTATGTCCACAAGCTTGTGGGTCAGGTCATCTTCTGAACGAATGCCCGATTCCAGTGTGATTGATGGGCGAACGTAGACTGGTGGGACAGGCAACACCTGGAGAACCATCCACTCCGGACGCGCAGTCTTCGGGTTGAACCCCACAATCTGCAGGTCTTCATCGGATATGCGTTCCATCCTTTCCCTGATCATGCTAGGCGTCAACGGTTCTGAGCCGCTTTCGGGGATCTGCTCGCTGAATTTTGTTGGCTTCTCGAAAGTTGTCTTATACTGCACGGCGCCGCAGTGAGGACACTGCTTCGTCTTTGTCTCTTGAACGATCTCCTTGAATATCTCGTCTGGAACCATGCCTAGAAGCTCGCGGGTCCTGTCGATCCTCGTCTGAACGCGTTTGATGGTTTCGTCCGCGAGCAATATGCGACCACAATTCCGACAGTTCGTTCGCAGAAGGTCATGGATTATCTTTGTGAATTCGATATGCACGATGGGAACAGCGAGTTCGATATGGCCGAAATGACCAGGACATCGTATGGCCGTGTTGCCGCAGGTCCTGCATCTTTGCCTGGGCTCGAGAGTGCCAAGCCTGCCGTCCATAAGTCCGGCGGTGATTGGTGCACCGTCCTCATCGTATGTGTCTGGCGTCTGCACCTCCACCACTGATAGCTTGCGTATGTCTTGAGGCGAGAAGAGACCGAAGTAGACGCCCTCAACAACTTTATGTATTGTTTCTTCAGCTGCCATTTTATACCTTCTCCTTGAGTTTCAGCTTAGGCGTTATACACAGACTGGCCAGCTCTTGAAGCAGAAGCTTGAAAGCGTACGAAACTGTGACAGGCGAAATCTTGGCTTTGTCTTCACAGAGCTTGCACACGTGCTTTCGCTGCTTCATGTCGTAGTAGGATATGTGACCGCAGTTTTCGCAGATGTAAAGCGTGTACTTGTCGGATTCTTCGAGTAGCCTGTCGCGGAGCAACATGGCTGCGCCGTGTCCAATGAGGCAGTCGCGTTCCATCTCACCGAACCTCAAGCCACCACCTCGAGCTCTGCCCTCAGTTGGCTGCCTGGTCAGCATCTGGACCTGTCCGCGTGCCCTGGCGTGGATCTTGTCAGCCACCATGTGATGCAGCTTCTGGTAGTACACGACTCCGACGTATATGTCTGCTACGAATTTTCCTCCTGTAATTCCATTGTAGAAGACTTCGCTGCCAGTGTTGCTGTATCCCATTTTGACGAGTGCTTTTCTGAGGTCGTCTGGTCCTTCGTTTGAGAAAGGTGTTCCGTCGACAGGCTTTCCTCTTATGGAGGCGACCTTTCCCGCGAGCGATTCGACGAACTGGCCTACGGTCATTCTTGAGGGGATGGCGTGGGGGTTGACTATTATGTCAGGGACTATGCCGTCTTCTGTGAAGGGCAGGTCTTCCTGGGGCACGATCAGGCCGATGACGCCTTTCTGTCCGTGGCGGGAGGCGAACTTGTCTCCCAGCTCGGGTATGCGTTGGTCGCGGACTCTTACTTTGACGAGTTTGCTTCCTTCGCCGGATTGAGTGATGAAGATGGCATCAACGGTTCCGTTTTCTGAGGGGCGCATGTCAGTGGATGTGTCTCGCATAGAAGGCCCTTTCATTTCGAACTCCTTGTATTCTTCAAGGAATCTGGGTGGGCTGATTCTGCCGATGAGCACATCTCCACCTGCGACGTTTGCTTCTAATCCTATTATGCCGTCAGGCTCGAGAAGCCTGTAGTACTGTTCGCCTCTGAATCCCCGCGTCCCAGGTTCGGGCAAGATGAATTTGTCTTTCAGCCCTCCGAGGTACTGGCGGCATTCAGCCTCGTAGATCCTGTAGAAGGTTGATCGGAATAGGCCTCTTTCTATTGAAGCCTTGTTGAATATAAGCGCGTCTTCCATGTTGTAGCCTTCGAAAGACAAGACCGCGACGACGCAGTTCTGTCCTGAGGGGCGCAACTTGTACCCCATAGTCTCCATCAGCGCCGTTTCGATCAGAGGGGCTTGAGGGTAGTGCAACGTGTGTGACCTCGAATCTACGCGTTGCTGGAAGTTTGTGGCGTATATTCCCAAGGCCTGCTTGGCCATTGCGGCCTGATACGAATTCCGAGGTGACTGGTTGTGTTCCGCGTAGGGGATCGTTGATGCGCATATTCCGAGAATGGTGTAGGTGGCGATTTCCAGATGCGTGTGATCCTTGGTCACGTCTTCGATGTGCAGTGCCACGTACGCGTTTTCTTCCTCCTCAGCGTCCAAGTATTCGATTATGCCTGCCTTGACCATGTCTTCCCAAGACTTTTCTCCGGAGGCGATCTTTGCAAAGTTCTCTGGCTGGAGCTTTGATACGCCGTTGTCCTCTATTATGAGAGGCCTTCTGACTCTTCCTTCGTCGCAGTTGACGTATACTTCCTCTCTTTCGCCGATGACTTTGGAGAAGTGTGCTATGTTGGCCTCGGTTGAGATTTCTCCGTTTCTTCGTCTTTGCCTGAATTCCTGAACCATCTTTGCTGGCGAAGTGTGATAGCCGATGATGCTCCCATCAACGAACACTTTTGCGCCTGTGAGTCTGATGGTTTCGTTTGATTCGTAGACTGGAGCTGTGCCCACACTGAACAGTGTTTGCTTGATTTTCTCTGGGTTCACACCTACAGATATGCAGGCTGACAGGGCAAGGTTCTTGACGAGTCCGCAGTTGGAGCCTTCAGGCGTCTCGTTCGGGCACAAGCGACCCCAATGAGTAGGGTGCAGGTCTCTTGCTTCGAAGTTGGGTTGGCTTCGGCTCAGAGGCGACTGCAACCTTCGAAGGTGGCTGAGTGTGGAGATGTGGTTTGTTCTGTCGAGAAGTTGGGTTACGCCGACTCTTCCTCTTCCCCAGTTTCCGGTGGCAAGCGAGTGTTGGAATCTTTCGCTCACTATTCCGGGCCTTACAGCTGCTGAGACGGTTATTATTGGTCCTTTGACGCCTATGCGTTCAAGCTGGTACTTTATGTCTCGGACGAGGTTTCTGAAGGCGACTCTGAAGAGATCAGCGAGCAACGGGCCAGCAAGCCTGAGCCGCTTGTTCTTGAAGTGGTCCTTGTCATCTGGTTTTCTTCTTCCGAGTTTCAGTTCTACGGCTCTGCATGCCATTTCACCGAGGAACAGGGCCTTTTCTTTTCTGTTCTGAGACGTTCGACCTATATGGGGCAGGAAGTTCTTGTCTATGGCAGTTTCTGCTTTCTGTGTACGGTATTCCTCAACTTGTCCGTGGGCCACACGGTTTCCTATGAATAGAATTGCGTCTTTCGCGTTGTCTACGCCTATGGCTTTTTCGTAGGAATGCTCCAGTTCTCTCTGTATTTCCTTCTCAAAAGATATGGCTTCGGCTATTTCCTTGTCCGATTCCAGGCCTAAGGCGCGCATCAGCACGATGAATGGGATTTCAGAGGGCACGCCTGGAACTGAGACGTAGATGGCTCCGTCGGGTTTGAGTTTCAGCTCTATTCTTGCCCTGAAGCCGACGGTGGTTGAGAATATCTTAGACTGGTAAAGAGGTGTAGCTCCTTTCTCGTCGATGTCCACGATTATGCGGTTCGGCGCCAAATCCTCCATGGCCACGATCACGCGTTCTGAACCGTTTACTACAAAGTATCCGCCTGGATCGTCTGGGTCTTCGCCGCAGGCGATAAGCTCCTCTCGAGATAGCTGTGAGAGGAAGCACAGCTTGGACTTGAGCATTACGGGTATATTTCCGACGTAAACGAGCTCTGTGTCTTGTTCTCGACCGTCTATGACAGGCGTCATTTCCAGGGCAGTTGGTGCGGCGTAGGCTAGGTTTCTGAGTCGGGCTTCGAGGGGGTAGATTTCGTGTTTTGTGCCGTCAACTTCCGTAGCGTACGGACCTGTTATTCGGGTTTGTGGGTCTATTATCCAGATTTGGCCCAGCTTGACTTTGTAGGGGCTTTCGGGCACTTCTATTGAGATTTCGCCGACTTCGTCTATGACTTCTTGTAGGCCGTGGTCGATGAACTCGTTATAAGAGTCCAAATGCTGGCGAACAAGGCCTTTCTCCTTGAAGAAGGCTTTCAACAGGAGATGCGTATCTTCTTTTGATATCTCAGTCATTTTGCTTCTTACCCCGCGATTTCGCTCTTGAAATGGTTTCATAGCTGTTGCTTGGTGCGGGCTTCGTCAATCTTTCGATCTCCTCTGGTTGTTGGATGATCCAACGTGAAAAATAATCTCCAATATTTCAAAGAGCTAGAAACGTAAACCGCACAGCTCACTAATAAACTTTGCCACGTTAGAAAAGGCTTTTGGCACTCTTTGTTTGCATTATTTCGGTCTTGGCGTTGGTTTCTTACGAAGCTCTTAGACTTGTCTGTGGCAATGCTTGGTTTGGTGGCCTGTTTTGTTGTTGGATTCGGATTAGGGATTAGGACTCATGGTTCATAACCATTAAGCCCATGGAGGCGCAGAGATAGTGGGCGTTCAGTGATGACCTTGAGGGCTACTCTGCCTGAAAAGAAGGAACTTGCTGCTGTTGCAGTTCTTGCGCTTGCTCTTCTAGCTGTGACTAGACAAGGGGCTATGGCGGATGGACAGAGTTTTTCTGAATACCGGAAGCATGTGCATACGTACGTGAACTCGACTGGCTTGGGTAACTGGACTTTTGTGGAGAAACCTGTGTTTCCTGTGTTGCTTAACGAGTCTCAGGTGTTGGCGGGTCAGAACTGGAGCATAGTCTGTCCTTTGAGGGCGAATCACAGTTACCATGTTTATTGCTATGGTGACTGGGTGAACAATGGATCTGAACCTGAGACGGATTATGACGTGTATGTTTATGATCCGCTGGGCCAGTTGGAGGGCTATCACACAGAGGCTGCGGGTCTTCCGGAGCATTTGGGGACGACAGTGGACGAGTCTTTCTTCAAGCCGAAGCTGTCGGGGAACTATACGTTCGTAGTGAGGAACGATCCCAGGGAAAGCGGCGGCGCTCAGGAAGCTACGTTCATGACAATCGAGGATGCCCAGTGCAACGCATGGCACCGGCACTACGTAGAGGGAACAGACAGCAGCAACATGCCGGTTTTCAATACAAGTTGGGCCTACGAGTTTTACACGCAGAATCAGCGTATAGAAGTTTGGGTAAGAGTGCCTGATACGTTGGACATGTACGAGGCCAGATTGTATTTGATGGCGAACAGCGAACAGAAGAAGGGAACTCTGCTGAACGATGTGCCTTTGGCTTGGGAGCATGGGCTTTATGGGAACAGAAGTGACAGGATAGGCGGCTACAATCTTGAGAGCCAGGAATATAGAGGAGTGGCGTATGCGAGCTGCGAGTTTCACGGTCAGGACATGCTCATCAACTTCACTTCGCCCTACAAGGGAGTCAGTCTTTACCATCTGGTGTTTATCGGTGAGACTGGACAGGGGGCGGTTGACTTCTTGGTGAAGACAGAGTTTGGGAAGGCGAGTTTGCGTCCTTCAGTTGTACCGTTCAGAGGATATCCGAGAAACGATGCCGTAGTTGTGTATTCCTCCAACTCGACTGATTTGGCTAATGCGACGTTGCGGTTTTCGGTTGACGGCTGGAGGAATGTGACTGCTTTGGAGATGGAGGTTATGGATAATAGGACTTGCAGGGCGATCATTCCAGGTCAGGATGCTGGCTCGTTGGTAAGTTACAAGGTTGAAGCGAGGGATGTCTTTGAAAGCACGTTGAAGGCAAACGGAAGCTACTGGGTGAAGTATCCATTGACGCTGAACATTTCGCTGCCTAGAAAGTCAGTCACCATCGGCGAAAACGTGACCGTGAAAGGCTACGTTACTCCGGCAGCGGGAGATCTGGCGATCACGATTGTTTTCAGCTCCAAGAACCAGAGCAGCGTGGTGGCTTCGACGTTTGAGAACGGCACATTCGTTGCCAACGCTAGGCTTGATGCGCTTGGGGCTTGGGACGTTCAGGCAACGTTCAGCGAAGACAATCTCAGATACGGCTGCTTGAGCGGCATATTGACAGTGAAGGTTGAGGAGCCTTCGATATTCGTGAAGTACTCGCTTTACATCGGCGGAGGACTTGGCGGAGCAGCCGCAATAGGCGCCGTGATCTACGTGAAGAAGTTCAGAGAATAAACCGATGCGTCACACGCTCGAGAAGGGATTTCAGCCTTCTGGATATAGATCAACCGCAACTGAGTCCTGTTAGCTTTTCTAGCGCGCGCCTGCGCGCTTTCGTTCAATAGATGTTACGCCCCTCAGTTTCTGTCCACAATTGCATGGGTTGAAGCGCACGCGCTGGGGACAGCCAATACGAGATCTACCCCTTAGGTTCTTTGGCCATGTCAACACAGTGTTCCAAGCAGGGTTTTCCGGCTTCTTGTGGTCTGCTTGCCTTCGGATAGGCATAACGTTTTGATAGTTGTGTGGCTTCTGTGGCTGGGGAAGGCGTGCTTATTGGAGGCGAGGTTCAAGGCTACCGTGGTGTCCCTCATAGCGCAAGGCGATGCTGAGAAGGCGCTGGAGATGCTTGCGGAGCGCTATCGTGTGAGCGTGCCCCGCCTCAAGGTGGGCCTGCCGAAAGGTAAGACGCGCAACAGCCTTGGCTGCTATTCGCCCAAGAACAAGACAATAACCGTGCTGGACAGCGACACGCTCAAACAGCCATTCGTGATCCTGCACGAGTTCTACCACCACATGCGCACGAACGTGTTTCAGCAGCACAAGGGCACGGAGAAAGGGGCGGACGCCTTCGCAAGAGACTACGTTCAAGCCTACAGGATTGGTGCGGCCTTATCTGGAAATGATTATTAGGAAGATTCAAAGAGTCAGTTAGGTAGACGCAGAGGTAACCAAGCCAGGTCAAAGGTGAAGGACTCAAGATCAGGCTTTGGCCACTTGTGGCCCCTAATGAGCTATCCTTTCCCGTAGGGGTTCGCCGGTTCAAATCCGGCCCTCTGCACCACGCTCGTCTTGAGTGGCAGGTGTAGTTTGCGTCTACAGTCTGTTATTTGGATGTAGTTTAGTTGTACTGGTGTCCAGAAACATTTATATTGAGTCGTAAGACGTCATATGCCTTGTCTAACGGTGAATGAAGCAATGAAAAAGAAACCAGACACCAACTCAAATCAGGATTGCGCGAAACTCGAAATTATGGAAGACTGGCTAGTTCTAGAAACCGCGATTCAGAGGAAACTGATCTAGAGAGCTTCGACTCAGCTGTCTCCTGGCAGTGCCACGTGAAAGCCTTCCCCGTAGCAGGGTCCATAGCGCGCGCCAAGCGTGAAATCTTCATGATATTGAGCACGCAAGAATACGAGCAGGCTCCGCCATGAAAGGATTCTGTCCATAGTGCGGCAGGAAGCCCTTCAACCCCGATTGTGTGACTAGCAACGACCGCAGGCATCTTGAACACACATGACGGCGCAGGCCACGGTTACAGGATTGCCGATTCTGAAACGCAGAATCAGATCGGGAGCTGGATAAAGATTATATCGCCCCACATGCTAGGAGACTTTTCGAACACTGCTCAAAAGGCGCATGTTAGTGAATCTGGCTGACGAGATTGTCAAGCTGAAAAAGCAGAAGAATGCGATTATCCTGGCGCACAATTATCAGAGGCCAGAGATACAGGATCTGGCAGATTACGTGGGTGACAGCATAGAGTTGAGCCGCAAAGCCATGAACGAGAAGGACGCCGAAATCATTGTCTTCTCCGCCGTAGACTTCATGGCCGAGTCAGCCGCAATCCTGAACCCGGACAAGAAGGTGCTGCTGCCTTGCCTCGGCGCGCGCTGCCCCATGGCACAGATGCTGACGGTTGACGAGATCAAACGCGTCAGGCGCCTCCATCCACGTGATCCGCTGGTGCTCTACGTCAACACGTTGGCCATAGCGAAGGCATACTGCGACATATGCTGCACATCCGCAAACGCCCTCAAAGTCATACAGTCACTTGACGCGGACACGATCCTCTTCGGACCTGACCGCAACCTCGCCGAGTATGCCGCAAGAAACACAGGCAAAATGATTATCCCCGTTCCCGAATGGGGCTTCTGCCCCACGCACCTGCTTTTCCAGCCAGAGGACGTACGCGTCCTGAAAATGGAGCATCCAGACGCCGTGGTCATGATCCATCCCGAATGCAATTACGAAGTGCAGAAGGTCGCCGACTTCGTAGGCAGCACCTCACAGATGTGCAGACGCGCAAGAGAAAACAACGCCAGAACATTCATCGTAGGCACCGAAGAAGGTCTACTGCACAGGCTCAGAAAGGACAACCCAGACAAGCAGTTCATACTCGCCTACAAGGAAGCCGTGTGCCCAAACATGAAACTCAACACGCTGGACAGGCTGTACGCCTCACTCAAAGAGGAAAAACACTTGGTCACCGTGCCGCCTGACGTAGCCAAGAAGGCCCGTAAGGCCCTGGAAAGAATGCTCGAAGTCAAGTAGCAGGGAAGAGAATTGCATGAGCAGCGACCGCGAACTGTTTATATCGGACGAGGAGCTGAACCGTGTCAAGCAAAAGAGACTGAGGGAGCTCAGAGCACTCAAGGAGGGAAAGAACGAAATGAGTTCTGAACCAGCCCACGTTACTGACGCCACCTTCAACGACATAGTAAGCAAGAACCCGTTGGTCCTGATTGATTTCTGGGCCTCGTGGTGTGGCCCCTGCCAGGCCCTAGCGCCGACAATCGAGGAACTGGCAAAGGAACTCGTAGGAAGAGTCTTCGTCGGAAAATTGGACGTTGATGAAAACCCCAAGAATGCAGAACGTTTTCAAGTGTTCAGCATACCAACCGTGCTAATAATGAAAGGCGGCAACGAAGTTGACAGGATCGTCGGTTGCGTCCCAAAGAAATATATCGAGGCAGCATTGAGAAAGCATCTGGGATAGAAGAAACATGGACATCCAAGAACGCAGAATCATAGGTGCACTGCTTCTTCTTCTAGGCGTATCGGCGCTGGCCGTAGGCGCATACACGGGCCAGCTCAACGCAATCGTGCAGATGCTGAGAACACCCTTCAGAACGCTCCTAGCCTAAAGCCTCCCTAAACAGCCTCTCACACTAATCTTATTGTCAACAGCAAACCCACCGACTTGGAGAATGAGAAGGGTGACCCCGCCCCTAGTCGAAAGCAAGGACGCAGAAAGAGAAGCAATTCAGGAAGCGGCCAGACTGATGCTGGTGGCCGCAAGAACCGCACCGAAATCAGCAGGCATAGACGACATACTCACACTGATCGCCTACGGCAAGGAAAAAGACGCCATCGCAGACAAGATGGAAGAAATCGCCGAACAACGCAAGTCCGACGGGTTCAAACGAGACGCAAAAAACGTTAGAGACTCTGAGGTCGTAGTGCTCATCAGCGTGAGAGGAAACAAAAGTTTCGGCCTGAACTGCGGCGCGTGCGGACACAAAACCTGCAAGGGTTTTGAGAAAGCCAAGAAGGCAGGCGCAGACTTCGTAGGGCCAACTTGCCTGTTCAAGGCACTGGACATGGGAATCGCTCTAGGCTCAGCCGCGAAAATCGCAAGTGAACTGAACGTGGACAACCGCATAATGTACCGCATCGGCACAGCCGCCGTCAAGCTGAAAATGCTGCCTGAAGCCACCGTCGTGATGGGAATCCCCCTTTCGGCAAAAGGCAAAAGCATCTACTTTGACAGAAACAAATAGCCTGAACGCAAGCTAGGATATTGCCTTCCTTGTCTTCGCAAACCGCTCATATTCTCTTGTTTCGACTATTTCCTTCAGGTTCTGAACAACTTTCCAGACTTCGTGATAGGTGTTGTAGAGGGGTATTGGAGCGATTCTGACCACGTTCGGCGGGCGGAAATCAGGAACCACGCCGCGCTTTCTCAGGGCTTTGCTTATTCTCAACGCTTCCTCGTGTTCGATTGCGACGTGGCCTCCTCTGCGCTCATCTTCTCGTGGAGTTCCGACTGAGAAACTGTAGGGTTCCTTGGAGAGAATCTCGTCAACCATGTGGATCAGATAGGAAGTCATCTTCAGAGACTTCTCTCTGATTCTCTCCATTCCCGCTTGGAAGGTTATCTTGAGCGAACCCTCGATGGGAGCCGTGCTCAGAATGGCTGGAGAAGATATCTGCCAGCCTCCGGCGCTCTTGGAATGCTCGAAATCCAACGACATATCGAACTGCCTTTCTTTGAAGCATCCGAACCAGCCTGCGAGCGCCGAGTCGCGACTGAAGTGCCTCCTGTTCACGTAGAGGAAAGCCGTCCCTCCAGGGCCTCCGTTCAAGTACTTGTAGCTGCACCACAACGCAAAATCCACGTCCCACTTGTCGAAGCAATGAGGCACCACACCGACAGAGTGGCAGCAATCGAAACCTAATGGTATTCCTCTCTTGTGAGCCTCGCTGGTGAGGCGATTGATATCCAGAAGCTGACCGCTTCGATACAGCACGGAAGGCAGGAAGACAAGCGCAACTTCCTCATCCATCAGCTCAACGATTTTGTTCTCGTCCAGAAAGCGGCCATCTTCGCTCGGAGCCAGCACCAAATCCTCGTTCGGATCAAAGCCTCGCAGCTTCAGCAGGCTCTTCAACGCGTAGACGTCTGATGGAAAGTCAAGCTCATCCGCCAGAACCTTCTTCCGCGTTCCTTGTGGCTGATAGAAGGTGTTCACAAGCTGGTGTATGTTTATCGTGGTCGTGCCTGAGACCACGACTTCCTCAGGTTCCGCACCCACTATCGCTGCGCATGTAGAGCCGAGTTCCTCGGCGAAATAGAACCACGGACGTTTGGCCTCCAGCCAGCCTTTCACGCCAAGCGCTTTCCACTCGTTCAGCACCCTGAGAACCGAGCCTTCAGAGTCTTTGGAAAGAAGGCCCAGCGAGTTCCCATCCATGTATATGGTTCCTTTCGGAATGAAGAATCGGCCTCGAAAACCCGCAAGAGGATCCTCTGAATCAAGCCTTCGCGCAAAACTCTCGGTCACTTGAAATCTGCGGCCTGCGGACTTGTCCTTCTTCAATCGTACCTCTGTCCTCTGAGGATTACTAGACTTACGTTTTCATCTTCTCGTTCATCTTTTCCAAGGTCCAACGTATGCTAGACTTGAGCTCTCTCAAGCGCCCTGCATCCACGTTTCTTATGGCTATTTCACGTATTATGTCGCTGTCTCGGGTTATGCTGTAAGAGAAAATCTCCTCAGGCGCCAGTTGCCCTGTTCTGGCGAGTTCGTTGTCTCTGTCCTGCATCTTTGCCAGAACTCTTTCCACGAGAAACTGCGTGAAAGGAGGCATGTTAACATCAAAGCTCTTCCCTTCGGCTGGAACAATGCGCAACAGCCTTCCCTCAACCAGTATGTTTGCCAGAATCTCGCCTTCAACCGTCGCAAGCGGGATAGCACTTTCAGGCCCAGACGAAGTTGGAGGCAACGAAGGCTCGGATCCAAGTTCAGCAGAGGCCTCCTCTTTCGGAGGCGCTTTGGCCTGTGCGGGTTCCTTCGGCATCTCGACACGCTTGAACCCTTTTTCCAGCAGAATCGAATTCACCGTTTCAAGCATCGCCTCGGACTCTTTCAACTGCGCCGTCTGCTCTTCAATTTTCTTCTCAAGATTCGCCTTGAAAGCGACGAGTTTCCTAACTCTCTCGGCCTCCTGATCCATAGCCACTCACAACAACAGTCTAGGAATTCTAGGCTTATCAAGCCTTTGAAAAGAAGGGCAGAGAAAAACTATGCCAGCTGCACGATCTTGCAGTCGCTAGAGTCAATTTCCGGACTGGAAAGAGGGGAGAGTGGCTTGAGCTTGACTTTCATCTCGTTTCTGAGGAAGCTTTCGAATTCATGAAAGACGGGGCTTTCGGTGCAGTTGAATCTGGCACAAGTGTTTCTTCCTTCGAGTACCGGGCTCAGGTCGTAGAGGGCCACTTTTTTGCTGAACTCTGGGTTTTCCAGAACCATCTTCACTAGAGCATCGGACGGGGTTTCTGAAAACAGCCACGCTGTGCAGGACGAGTCAACCACGCGATAGGACAGACCTTCACAGACCACGCACCTTGCACTCGCAGCAACCTTCCTAAAGGACGAAAGATGAATGTTTCTCGTCCAGAGAAGATTATGATATTCTCCGTTGACCCCTATCCAGTCTTCGGCTTCCGAAGTTCCCCAGCCTTTGCCTTTGCAGGAGTCCTTGAACTGCTGTACGATTTCCCAGATCTTGGGCATCTTTATCATGACATCACGCACACGTTAGTAGGAATCTTCTAGAACAATATTCTAGTAGTCAACCGCTGATTTAAACTTATTTGTCGCTTTGTTCGCAATAATGTAGGCTGATCGAGTGCTGTATTGACATTTTGTAGACTGTAGATGCTATCTGTCGACAGATTGACGGCGATATTCAGGCGGTGTTTTGACGGAAAAGTATGGAGATCTCGGCATTTTTCCGATGACAAACGATAAATCCAGAGGCACGAGTCCTATATTCGAGAAAGGCAGGTCGACTTTGAAGCTTCGAAACGATGCCTTGGCCCTAGACGATGTGGACTTGAGGATTCTGGAAGCCCTGCAGGAGGATGCACGGCATACGTACACGGACATTGGCAAACGCTTGGGAATGGCTCACTCCACCATCTATGACCGGATAAAGAGACTGGAACGGTACGGCGTAATCAGAAAGTACACGACCATAGTCGACGCCGACAAGGCCGGCGCAAGGAGAATTATGGCACTGATGACTGTCTACACCGATCCCAAGGAGAGCGAGGCCGTGGCAGGAAAGCTGTGTATGGCACCTGAGATTCTTGAAGTGTATACGTCTCTCTCGGAGGAACTCCTGATCATGACCAAAGTCGTGGCCGAAGACCAAGAAAGTCTGCACACGTTCATCGCCAACTCGGTCGCGCCTCTTCCCGGCGTGCTTAGAATCCGCACCTCAATCGTTACCAGAAAATTCAAAGAAGTACTGTTTTCAATCCTAAATAATCCAAGGAAGTCAACGCTTATAAAAAGAACACGTGATATAAGAAAAGGAGAAAAGAATGAATACTGAGACGCCCCCAAGGATTCCGGCTTCACTCCCACGGGAAAAGGCATTCTACTTTTTTACATCAATCGGTAACTACACAGGCTTAAGCGCCTCGTCTCTGAAGGAGTTCATGGAAAGGATAAACGACGTAAACGTTAAGTCCCTCGAGTTTCACCTAGGCCGTGGAGACTTCGAAAAGTGGGTGAACGAGGTTCTGCAGGACGGCGAGCTGGCCAGCGAGCTCAGGAAGCTACAGAGGTCAAGCATGTCAGGCGACGACCTCCGCAACCAGCTATACGTAACCGTCCTCAGACGATTCAAATGCCTGACAAATCAGCCTGACTCCATGCAGGGCAGGAGCCTTTGGCCTGTGAGCGGTAACATCTCGTTCAGAGATGGCGAGAAAAGGCCTTGAGTCAGCGAGCGAACTCGGAAATATCGCGAATGTGGTTTTCTCGGCTGTCAAGTCGGACAGCTTCAGGTCTTCAACCGTCGGCGGGTAGCATTCCATATAGCTTCCGAACGTGGGATCACGTTGCAGCAGGTTGAGAGCCTCGCGTAGCGTCTTGCCCTCTTTGACGAATGCTTGAAGCAGCTTGACGGTTTCATCGTCGGTGTGAGTTGGGTCAACCAGACCCGTCCATCCGACATAGGCCGTGGCTCCCTTGCTGATGAAAGCCTCAGCCATTCCTCTCACGGTCTTATTCAATGTGTTGCAGCCCATGGCAACGACGACGCTTTTCGGAAAGCTGCCTTCCAAACTCCCTATGAATGACGGTGTAATCGTGAAGTAAAACTTGTCCGGCTTCCGAGAGTAGTTACCTTTGGCAAGCAGGCCATCATTAAGATAGGTAGAGTAGCGGTTCTCGTTGAACTCCTCAGAGGTAAAGAAATCAACAAGCGTTCTATCTACCCTCAGCGCGGCGTGGCCCCGCAGCACGATCAAACCGTAGTTGCCTTTGGCAAGTTCTCTATAGAATGCGACAGTTACCAGTGAACTCCAATAGTAGGATACGTTGAAGCCTGCATCTCTCAGCATAGTGGCAACAGGGCCCGTGCTGTTGAAGTCCGGGTTCGGATATTCTTCGCCCAGCTGATCAACTACTGCGGCCTTGAACGAGAACCTGGGCTCTGGAACTTGCACTAGGAATCTCGAAAGCAGGACGCCAGAAACCACCAGAAGCACCAACAGCACGGCAATAAGGGCAAGCTTTCTTTCTGAGAGCCACCGCTTCTTCTCTATACCATGCTCACCCTTTTTCTGCATCAGCTACGCTTCCGACTGTCTTAAAGACTCAAAGAGGAGAAGAAGGGGATGCTTCTATTTTCTCTTTCGCCGGGTTAGGCTGACCACTGCACAGAAGGCAGCTAGGAACATGGCATAGCAGAACAGGGCTAAGGTTGCCAAGGGTTTAGTCAACGACACTGAGTAACCTCCCACGCCACCGGAAAGGACGCCGATCCTAGCAGTCGACGACTTTGTCACGTTGCCGTGGGCATCCGTGACCTTGAAGTATACGTAGAACACGCCAGCGGACGCAGGGTCGAACACCCAAGTAGGTGAGGTTGCGCCAGAGACGGGGTTGTTATCCAAGTACCATTGGTACGTGTACGGTGCAGCTCCGCCGGTGACGCTAGAAGTGAAGGCCACTGAGCCGTTGATCATGATGGTCTTGTCAAGGGGATCTATTTCGACTAGCATCTGAGGTGGCGTGTAGTGTGCAATAGCTGTGCGTGCCGCAGTCATGGTGAACGTTACTGGGCTGACTCCGTTACCTTGGGAGGTTCCATCGACAGTCCAGTGGTGAAATATGTAGCCCGTGACTGAATTTGCTGTAAGGGTGACGCTGGTTGAACTGTCATACCACCAGCCGTCCGCAGGCCCTGCTTCGCCCGCCGGGTTCCTAGTTGGCTGAGGACTCAGTCCAGCAGGATCAGTCTTCACGGTCAGAAGGTACTGGATCTTGTAGTTGCCAGCTACGCCGCCTGAGCCGGAAACGGTTATTGATCCGCTCTGCAGCGTCGAAAGCCCTGTGGTGCTCGACCAGACATACCGCTTAGCATTAGGCGCCACGACTAGAGGCGACTGGAAGGCGAAAGTGTGTGAGGTCGAGCTGTCCCACCAGAACGAAGCTGGTAGCGCGCCTGCCGCGTATCCGGTTCCATCGATGGTTACGATTTGGCCTGTGAAATCTCCACCCACGCCAGACTGGTCGAAAGTAACCTTGTACTGTGTGACATAGTTCGCCGTGACAGTCTTGGCCTTGTCAACCAACACCGTGGTGGGTGATCTTGTTGGGTCAGTTATCTCTGGCATGTCGTCGGTTGTCCAGCCGTTGAACCTGTAGCGTGAGGAGCCTGGAACGATGTCGACAAATGCGTCTGCCGAGACCGTGGCAGAAGCCCCTGCGTCAAACCATCCTCCGCCAGTTGGGGAATCGACGCCTGGAGGATTGGTGGCGAGAGTCAAGCGATATTGGGTCTTGTAATTGCCAGTTGCGTTGCCTGGGCCGGAAACAGTTATCGATCCGCCTTGCAGCGTTGAAAAGCCACTGGTGCTTGTCCAAACGTATTGCTTGCCTGCGTCTACGCTCAGCGGTGAGGCAAATGAGAACGTGTGTGACGACCCATCGTCCCACCAGAACACAGCAGCCAGATCCATGACCTTGTAGGCCGTTCCGTCTATGGTTACAACGGTGCCTAAGAAGTCTGAACCCACGCCGGACTGCTTGAAGACTACTAGGCATTTTCCGTGGACGTTATAGTGGCCAGTTGCACTGCCTGAGCCTGTGATTGTGAGGGCATCACTCTGAAGGGTCGACAATCCCGTCGTGGAAGCCCAGTCGTACTGCTTGCTCGAGCTTACCTCAAGCGGTGAAATGAAGGCGAAGGTGTATGAGGAACCGCTGTCCCACCAGAACTCAGCTGGAAGAGCGCTCCATGCATATCCTGCGCCGTCAATATTCACGATTGTTCCAGTGAAGTCAGAGGCCACGCCTGACTGGCCAAAGGTGACCCGGTACTGGGTCTTGTAGTTTCCAGTTATCGTGAGTGGGCCTGAAACGGTTACTGGTGAAGCTGGGCCTGATACGCCTATCAGAACGAATTTCTTGCCAGCAGTCGAACTGGAGACATCTCCGTACGAATAGGTCACGGAAGCGCCTGCGTCGGCCCAAAGCGAGTAGGGCAGATCACCGTACGTCTTGGGTGCGCCGTTGACCGTCACAACCGTGCCTGAGGCTGATGAGTCAAGTCCTGACTGGCCGAAGGCTACCGTGTATTGGGTCTTCCACCGGGCCACGGCAGTCTTGGGTCCGTTCATAGTTATCGGGTTGCTTTGCGCGTAGTTTGTTCCCGAGGCGTCGCCGTTCCAGTTTGTGAACACGTGGCGTGTCGCGTTCGGGTGTGTAACCGTGTCTGTGTTCAGTGTTGCGTATGCCGTTTCGCCACTGTAGAACCATCCTCCGCCTCCTGGCGTGCCGTAGGGTGAAGAGACCGTTAGCTGGAATTGGATTTGGTAGTTGCCAGTGACGGAAGTATCTGCACCGACGGTTATTGGTGAAGGAGGCCCTGTTATGCTCGTGAGCTTGTATCTTATGCCTCCTCCGCCGCCAATGGGATCCGTGTATGAATAGGCTACTATGGTGCCTTCGTCAAACCACATGCTAGCCGGCAGACTGCTTCTAGTGTAAGGTACGCCTTCGATGGTTAGGACTGTCCCGGTTGCATCGCTGCCGACTCCTGATTGGTCGAAGGTAATCATGTACTGATGTACGTAGTTCGCTGTTACGGTCTTGGGCTTGTCTACCAAGACTGTCGTGGAGGGTGAAGAGGGATCTGTTATCTCAGACATGTCGTCAGTGGTCCAGCCTGCGAAGCGATAGCGTGACCCTCCGGGCTGGTATAGACTTGTTGATACAGAAGCATAGGTTCCGGCATCATACCAGCCTGAGCCTGAGGGAGGGGTGAGGCCCGTAGGATTCGTTGGCAAACTCAAGTAGTACTGGGTCTTGTAGTGGCCTACTACGCTTCCGTAAGCTGTCACGGTTATGGAGCCGCTCTGCAATGTCGACAAGCCAGTAGTGCTTGTCCAAACGTACTGCTTAGCATTGGCTGCAACAACCAATGGCGACTGGAAAGCGAAGTTGTGAACTGAACTGATGTTCCACATGAACGAGACGGGCAGGGCACCGATGCCGTAAACGGTGCCGTCAACTGTCAGCACCGTGCCCATGAAGTCTGAACTGGCTCCGACTTGGTCGAAAGTCACGCGCTGTGCCACGATGTAGTTTCCTGTGACACTTCCTGAGCCACCGATGGCGAGGGTTCCGCTCTGAAGACTCGACAGTCCAGAGGTGGATTGCCACGCGTACTGCTTGTTGGCGTCTACGACCAGCGGTGAGGCAAACGCGAAGCCGTGGCTTGAGTCCTTGTCAAACCAGAATGAAACAGGGAGACCGCTTACCCCATAGCCCACGCTGTCAATCGCAACTACGGTGCCTGTGAAGTCCGACCCGACGCATGCCTGGTCAAACGTCACATAGAACTGCGTCTTGTAGTCACAAGTCACCGTTAGCGAAGCTGTCACGGTGATAGGTGATGCTGGGCCAGTTATGCTCACTTTCTTGAACTGCTTCCCCTTCACGGTGCTCAACACCACATCGTTGTAGGAGTAAGTAATTGAGGCGCCGCTGTCAGCCCAGACTGTGACAGGCATCTCGCCGTTTGTTTTCGCGTCGCTGTTGACCGTCACCACTGTCCCCGTGGCAGTTGAATCTAGTCCAGTTTGGCTGAAGGTGACTGAATACTGCGTGACGTAGTTGCCGGTCACCGTTGCCGAGGTAGTTACGGTAATCGGCGATGAGGGTCCAGTGATGCTGTCAAGCCTGAATCTCTTGCCCGGGGTAGTGCTGGCAATAGGCGAGTTGTAGGAGTACGTAACGGAAGAGCCCGTGTCTACCCAGAAAGTAAATGGTAGATCAGCATATGCTTTTCCGTTTCCGTTCACGGTTGCTACTGTACTTGTTGCAGTCGAGTCTAATCCTGTATGACTGAAAACGACGGAATATTGCACTACGTAGCATCCAGTAATGGTCACGGTTCCGCTGACTGTAATCGGTGAAGCTGGGCCACTGATGCTGCTGAGTCTGAACCGCTTGCCTGAGGTCGTGCTGGAAACTGGACTCGCGTATGAGTAGGTCACGGAAGAACCGCTGTTCGCCCACACTGTGTACGGAAGCTGCATGTAGGTCCTCGCGTTGCCCTCTACTGTCACGACTATCCCGGTGGCAGTTGAGTCAAGTCCGCTCTGGGCAAAAGTCAGCAAATACTGGATCACGTAGTTTCCAGTCACTGTCGTTGGCGCAGTGACCGTTATCGGTGATGAAGGCCCGGTGACGCCTGACAGTCTGAACTGCTTTCCAGAGACACTGCTAGCAACTGTGGAAGTGTAAGTGTATGTCACGGTTGAGCCGCTGTCAACCCAGAAAGAGTAAGGCAGATTCGCATACTGCTTGGCGTTTCCGTCTACGGTCACAATTGTGCCTGAGGCTGTCGAATCCAGCCCAGACTGAACGAAAGTGACTTGATACTGTTTGCAGTATTCCCCGGAAATGGTCATAGGCCCGTCAACGATGAATTGAGAAGGAGGACAGTGAACCGCAACCAGCCTGAATCTCTTGCCAGTGACACTGCTGGAAACAGTCGAACTATAGGTGTAGGTAATCGTGGTTCCGCTGTCAAACCAAGCATTGTATGGGAGACCGCTGTAGGTCTTCGGTACGCCATTCACCGTGACCACTGTTCCAGTGGCTGTGGAATCTAGTCCAGTTTGGGCAAACGTGACTTGGTATTGTGTGACGTAGTTGCCAATGAGGCTTGCTGGCCCCGTCACAGAGATTGGAGAAGCAGGACCGCTGACGCTGCCAAGCCTGTATCTCTTGCCGCTCACGGTGCTTGAGACGGTGGAACCGTACGAATAGGTCACTGAGCTACCGCTGTCTACCCATTTTGTGAAAGGAAGATCGCCTAAGCTCTTCGAGGCACCGTCTACGGTCAGTATTGTTCCAGTGGCATCTGACGAAAGCCCTGTCTGTGAAAAGGTTACTGAGTATTGGTGGAGATAGTGCGCCGTCGCAGTGTGGTTCGCAGTCATATGAACTGTTATGGGGTTGACGCCGTTGCCTTGTGACGTTCCGTCAACGTCCCAGTAGCTGAACCTGTATCGATGGTCAAAGGAGACATCAACGTAGGCCGGAGCAGTCAAGGTGGCATCCGTGCCTTGAGTATATTCTCCTTCACCTGGAATGGTCGTGATTCCAGCGGGATCTGTTCTCACGCTCAAATGGTAATTCTTCGGTGGAGGCGGACACAGAATGCCGACTATTATGGGATGGTATTGCGTCGGGCTCACGCCGCTACCCGGAATGTCACCCACCCTAATCACGTAGGTTCCTGCCGATGCATCCCAATATGCTTGGTGGCCCGAGGGGTAGTCATAGGTCTCGACCGCGCCATCACTGTAACTGTAGACTCTTGCCGTGTTGTTCGGCCAGTAGGCTACGTACGTATCCCATTTGAACTTGAAATATACTATCCAACCTGAAGGATGAAGGTCAAAGCCTACGTTGCTGGCGTTCTTGCGAAGAATAGCGGCGGAGTACCCTGGATTCCGGTATTTCTCTTCATGTGTGTTCGCTAGGTCAGGCTGAGTATAGAGGTCATATTTGATCTCAAAGCCATGTGGGCCAACCGGAGCCTTAATCCATGCTGAACCGCTCTTGTAGTAAGCTGTCACTTCCACGCCTGACATTGGAACTGTGGTTCCATAGAAACATACTCTGAAGAAGGCTACGGTGCTTACTTGTATCACTGCTGAGGAAACGCCTACAAGGCCATTATTGTCGGTTACAGTCAGCTCCACTGTGTAAGATCCGTCCACAGGATACGTATGATCTACTATGGGGCTTGACGAAGCTACTACGCATCCGTCGCCAAAGTCCCAAGCATATTGCACGATCAAGCCATCTGAATCGTAGCTTGCTGAGGCATTGAATGTGATAACCTGGTCAGGCTGCGGAAACTCGGGCAAATATGTAAATGAAGGAACTGGGGGCTGATTGCAGCTTGCTATCCCGGTGTTTTTTGCAACTGTGAGAAAAATCGGCAAAGCCAAGAGTGCAATAATAATTAAAATAGTTGGACGCATTCTCACAGATTCCCCTTCTCCCTCAGCAGTATTATTGTCTGTTGGAAGTCTTTTAAGGTTTTTGGAATTAAGTTCTATGCTGTTGTTTCACCAGTGTATCAGATGATGAACATCCATGCGCCAAGTTGACATCAAGGAAGCACAGGCGTGATGGCCAACCGTGCGCTAACCCCCAGGCGGAAGCATTTAACGTCTTCATTATGACACGACATTGAAGGCACGCACACACCAGAAGTCGAAAACTTAATTACGAACGGACAGCGTCTACTTTCCCTGAATGATCTGGCGCGCACAGTGGTGTCAATTGTGAGAAGGAATTGGCTTATCGTTGGAGTGGTCATAGCTTGCATTGGAATCCCTCTAATATACTTCGGCAACGCTTCTCGCGAAGTCACAACCCTGCTTGAAAACGCCCGGTCAGATATAAACAAGACCTCGTTCGTTCTCGAATACTCAAAAGGCCAAAAGCTGCTGGTTGGCGTAGGAGTTGGAAAGGGTTGGTTCTTGTACGCTGACGTTTCCGACGAGTTCAAAGAGGGCGGCCAATATGTTAGCCTCGTTGCCGTCAACATTACTATCATAGCTCCGAACGGTCATCTCACGAAGCTGGAAGCAGAATATCGCCTCGTGCCAAACACAGAAGACCTCTCACTATACTTCGTGAAAGTCAACCAAAAGAGCGACGGATTGACTCTAAGAACATTCAACAGAACATGGGTGTCGGGAAACAGCAACTTCACGAGTGAGTACCTTTTCGAGAGTGAAATAGGCGGGATAGCAAACATGGATGGAACGTATAATGCGACAGTCAGTCTTTTGGGTCCTCCTATTCCTCCAACCCAACTCACGCTATACAAGTACAGCGTAACGACAGTATCTGACTATCCGTGCTTGCTTCCCCCAGGGGCGGCAATGCTGGCAGTTGGAAGCTCGATAGCTGTATTGGCTGGACTGACCAAGCCGCGAAAGACCCACGCCAAGCCTGTCGAGTAAGGAGTAACGTAAGCTAAAGCCTTTGGGCCAAATCGTTATTAGACTGAATCAACAAAGATTCCTGAAAGGAGTCAACGTAATGATTCTCAGAAAAGCTGCCTTCCTGCTGATTTTGAGTCTGTTTGCCTTCAGCCTAGCGTGTTTTGCCTTTCCCGCGTCAGCATCCAACCCGCACACTATTAACCCCACACAGTCCATACAGGAGGCCATCAATAACGCTGATGAGGGAGACACGATTTTCATGAAGAATGGCACGTACACACAATCACTCATTATCGTAAACAAAACAGTTACACTTCTCGGCGAAAGCCCAGAAGGAACAATCATTGACGGTGAACGCACTGACGACGCTGCCTTTATACTCAATGTGATCACGAGCAACGTTAGGATTATGAACCTAACGGTTCAGAACACCACCATAGGTTCCGGCTCCTTTGGAGTGCAATTGGCGATCGTGCAAAACGCAGAAGTATCGGGTTGCATAATAAAGGATTCAGGCACAGGCATACGGCTGCTCCGTTCAAACAGCTGTAGGATCGAGAGAAACACAATAATACAAAACACAGAACACGGGATACCAGGTATGGGATATGGGATAAGACTGGAGATGGACAACGACAATAATCTAATACGGGACAATCTCGTTTCTGGCAACTCGATTGGAATCCAAGCCGAGGAAAACAGTGGCCGAAATGTAATTTATCACAACAATTTTGTGGGCAATCCACAACAGACCGCAGGCCCCGGCGTAGGTAGTAGCAAGTGGGACAACGGATATCCGTCGGGAGGAAACTACTGGAGCGATTATTCAGGCGGAGACTCGTTCAACGGCCTGAATCAGAATCTGACTGGGAGCGACGGGATAGGCGACAGGCCCTATCCCAATCCAGCTGCCGCTCTCGACAATTATCCGTTCATGGGAGAGATTCGCATGTTTTGGGCTGGAAAGTGGGGCAGCGACTATTATGTGTGGATCGCGAGCAACTCCACCGAGATTGTAGGCTTCCGGTTCAACAATAACAGCATTCCCCACCTGCAGTTCAATGTGACTGGCTCGAATTTCACATGCTTTTGCAGAGTAGCAGTGTCGAGACAGCTAATGTGGGTTGGCAGCCTATCTGAATGGCAAGTTTTCATCAACTTCGCAAGCGAGACGCCACTCATCAACAATGACGCAGAGTACACATATTTCTACCTGAATTATACTCACGGAATCAACGAAACCAAGATCATCCAGATAAACGGGACTCACACAATACCAGAGCCGGGGTGGCCCTTCCTAATTGTAGTCCTGATGGTCTCGGCTGTTCGAATCTTTTTAAGTAAGAAAAGATTGCGAAGGCGCGTTTGCGCAGAGACTTCTTAATCAAGCCTTCGCGATTTTGTCGTCGTACAGGTGGCACGCGACTAGGTGCCCTTGGCCAATGTCGACAAGTGGAGGCTCCTTCTGGCGGCAGATGTCGCCTATGTAAGATGGGCATCTTGTGTGGAACCTGCACCCGGATGGCGGGTTGACTGGGCTTGGTATCTCGCCCTTTATTACGACCTCGATACGCCTGCTTGTAGGGTCAGGCACAGGCACTGCCGCAATCAAGGCTTTGGTGTAGGGATGCATTGTCTCGCTTATGACCTGGTCAGTAGTGCCTAGCTCCATGATCTTGCCCAAGTACATTATGCCTATTCGGTCGCACATGTGCCTGGACAAGGCCAAGTCGTGCGTGATGTAAAGGAATGATGTGTTGTACTTCTCAACGAACGAAACCATAAGCTTGAGGATCTCAGCCCTCGTCGAAACGTCAAGCATCGAGACTGGCTCATCAGCCACCACGAACTCGGGTCGGAGAACGAAAGCTCTAGCCGTGGCCACTCTCTGCCTCTGCCCACCGCTCAGCTCATGAGGATACCTGAAAATGAACTCCTCCGGCGGAGACAATTCCGCATCTTCAAGAACCTGCTTTACCCTTTCCTCCAATTCCTTTTGGCTGGCGGCTGCATGAAGCACGTGTAACGGTTCTGCGATTATGTCACCCACGGTCATTCGCGGGTTCAGCGATTCATACGGGTCCTGGAAAACTATCTGCATTCTACGCCGCAAGGGCTTCATCTGGTCCTCGTCCATGTGCGTTATGTCATTGCCGCTGAATGTGATCTTTCCAGCCGTCGGTTCAATGAGGCGAAGAATCACTCTTCCTGTCGTGGTTTTGCCGCTGCCACTCTCTCCGGCTAGGCCGAAGATCTCACCTTTCTTGATCTCGAAGCTCACGCCGTCTATTGCTTTGACATACAACTGTCTTCTCGACAGCAGTGACGTGGCGAAGCCCATTCTGACGGGGAACCACTTCTTGATGCTTTCAACCTTAAGTACCGTTTCACTCATATACGACAACTCCTAATTGTATAGGAAGCACGCTACATAGTGGTTCTTGCTTGCCTCTCTGACTTGAGGCTCTTCCTTCTTACATATGTCCATAGCGTATTTGCATCTCGGATGGAACCTGCATCCTGTGGGTGGCTTCAGAAGGTTAGGGGGTGATCCTGGAATAGAGTACATCTTCCTTCTTTCCTCCTTTATGTTCGGAAAGGCATCTATTAGCCCTTGGGTGTAGGGGTGAAGTGACTCCTTGAACATGGAGTAGATGTCTCCGAGCTCAACGATTTTCCCGGCATACATTATGGCTAGCTTGTCGCAGGTCTCTGAGATTATTGAGAGATCATGCGAAATCATTACTATCGCCAAGTTGAGCCTTTTTCTTAGCTCGCTCATGAGTTTCAGGACTTGAGCCTGCACTATTACGTCCAAGGCTGTGCCAGGTTCGTCGGCTATCAGAACTGAGGGGTTACACGCTAGGGCCATGGCTATCATTGCTCTTTGTCGCATTCCCCCACTGAATTCGTGAGGATAGTTTGAGGCCCTTGAGGGGTTTAGACCCACGAGTTCAAACAGCTGGGCTACTCTCTTCTTTGCCTCCTTCTTCTTAACGTGGGGTTCATGAACCTTGATCGCCTCTATGATCTGGTCTTCCACCTTGTAAACAGGGTTCAAGGCGTTCATTGCACCCTGAAATACGAGAGAAACCCCCTTCCATCTAATCTGGCTCCGTAGATCGTTCTCTGACATGGTGACGAGGTCTCGTCCTTTGAAGAGTATCTTGCCGTGCAATATCTTGCCATTGAAGGGGAGTATTCTGAGAAGGGACAATGCTGCTGTTGTTTTTCCGCATCCTGATTCACCTGCGAGTCCCATAGCCTCGCCTTCTTCTAACGAGAAACTTATGTTTTCGACGGCATGAACTGGGCCTCTCTGTGTTGAATAGTGGGTCGTAAGGTTTTGGACTTCAATAAGTGGCATGTGAATCTACCATTATGATCTCAAGAGTACAGGAACGTTTTATATAAGCTTTAAGACTTTTATATCGGGTTCTCAATCTGCCTCAATGGCGGTCGAGTTGGAGACAAGATGGAAAGACATGCATGTTGACTTGGCGAAACTGAGCGCTTCTGTTCAGGAATACTTCACAAAGAAAGGCTTCACAGTCTATGCCAGCAAGTCAGATGAAAAGTTTCAGATCCTCGTCAAACCAAAAACGCATCACAAAATACTCGAAAGAATCCAAGTCACCATCACCGGAAACTCTGAGGATTTCTCAGTAAAACTCTCAGCCACAACTCGCTCCAGAAATTTCATGATCTTCGGCACGCTTACGACCCTACTGGGAGGCGGCCTGTTTGCATCGAAGGGTCTCAAGTCTGACGAAACTTTTGAGAAGGTTGAGAGAGCCTTTCGTGTGTTTGTTGCGGAAAAAGTTTGGGAGTTGCGGAACGTCGCTTAGGTTCCTCTGCTTCTAGCGTCTCTCTCTCAGGCGGGGGTTCAGTATCTCGTCGAGAGCGTAGCCTATCAGTATGAACGCTGTTGCCAGCAGAGCAATTGATATGCAGGCTGGAAACACCCAGAACCAGTAGTCAGCAAGACCCTTTGTTAGGGCGATGCCTGCGGACTGGAAGTCGTACAGGATTTTTCCCCAAGACGCCGTCAATGGATCTCCAAGGCCTAACCAGCTGAGAGATGCTTCTGTAATGATAGCGCCGGGCACAGCAGTTGCCAGAGTTATGTAGACGAGGGCAAAGACGTTCGGAAGAATGTGCCTGTTGATTATGTGCATGGTTCCGGCGCCGGATGCCTTGGCAGCTTCTACGAATGCTCTTTCCCTCAGGCTTATTACCATAGACCTGACGGACCGTGCAAAGCCCATCCAGCCAAACAGTGTCAGGATTACGATGATGTTGGTTATGCTGACGTATGTTCCGATTGACCTTAGGGCGATGATTAGCACTATGAACAGAGGCAACGTTGGAAGGACTAGCAGCAAATCAGCGAACCGCATTATGCCCTCATCAGCGATCCCACCGAGGTAACCGGAGACTAGCCCCAGAAACAGGCCGATCAACGTTGAGAATAGTGCTGAGAAAACACCTACAGCCAGCGAGATTCTGGTTCCGTGTACAAGTGTCGAGAATATGTCAAGAGGGTACGCGTTTACTCCATTGTCTGTTCCAAGTAGTCCGAAAGAGTTTCCGTAGAGTACTACGTGGACGTTGTCCATGTATAGCTTGGCCCCCGAGGTTGGGTTCTTGAGTGTTGTCTGAATGGTGAAAGTGTAGTTCCCTGGATAGGCAAATATGGCGTCTAACGGTCGTTCTGTCCCGACGTTCCGTCTGACTTCCGGACTGAAAGAATCAAAGTATTCATGCTTCCATGTGGATGTTGCAGCGAAGTCGTAAATCTCCAGAACATAGGGGTCGGGCTCATCTGCGCGTATCATCGAGATGGTCATCGTCATACTTTCTGCTCCTTCAAGCTTGTAGGAGAAGTGTCCGAAGACTTGCCTCGGAGGCTCCCAATAGGGATACGCGAATGGCCTTGACACGCTCAGTAGCACTGCTGCCTGCGGGGAGCCTGTAGGCAAATATGTGAACTCCATGCATCCATCATTGCTGGTCCCACTTGCGCTATTGTAAGCCATTGTGGTCTCTTGATCAGTTGAAGCCTGCCATTCCTGTACGCTCGGGCTTGAGGAAAAAAGTGCATCTTGGACTACTAACAGATTCTCTGTCATGCTAGCTCCAGTATTGTAGCGCACTTTGAAGCTTGTGCCGTTGGGATAGAAATTGTTCATTATTACCGTTCTTGGATCCGAGACTGGCTCGACATAGTCAGTTTCCGGGATTACGCTTGAAGTTCCGTCAGGGAAGGTAGCAACTATCTCCGTCAGATTAGATACCCTTCGCGTCAATATTAAGACATTGTTGGTGGCGTTCAATTCGCCTTTGCGTCCAAAGATCTGCTCCGTTCGATGCAGTTCCGGAACAACTATCACCAGATTGTAGAATTCCTCGGTCATTTCAATTTTGCCGTTAGGTATCCATGGCAAGTATTTGTACCATGCCGGGTAGCAAAGGGGCTGAGCTATTTTGCGGCCAATGCCTGGCCCGTAAGCCGGGTACTGCCCGACTTCCGCCATAGGTCTGATTGGGTCGTACTGTGCGATAACGGGAGCGAAGATTGCGACAAGAATGAAGAATATTAGGATTGCCAGCCCAACAAGTCCGAGTTTGCTTTTGCTGAACTGTTTCCAGAATCCTCGGAATCTCTGTAATGCAAATGACGTGCTTGCTTTTCTTGAGGCCATATCCACTCACCCATATCTAACTCTCGGATCGACTATGCCGTAAAGCAAATCTGCGATGAAGTTCGCCAAGATCACGCACAATGCCAATATGAAGAATATTCCTTGCAGAACTGGCAGGTCTGGCGGATTCAAAGCCCGGAAAGTCAGCAAACCCATCCCATCGTACGAAAAAAGGGTTTCCGTTATTATTGCTCCGCTAACCATGAACGCGAAAGACAGTGCCACGCTAGTTATTATTGGCAGAGATGCATTCTTTAGAACATGCTTGTACAGGATTGCTCTCTCTTTCAAGCCCTTGGCTCTGGCCGTTAGGACATAGTCTTCAGTTATCGTTTCCAGAACGCATGCTCTTGCCAACAAAATCCACCCTCCAACGCTGAATAGGACCAACTCCAAAGTTGGCAAGAACAAGTGGCGAATTCTTCCAGCTAGAAAAACAAATACGGTTGAAGGAGGTGCATGAGCCCATTCCTGAGGCGAAAGGAGACCAGAGGGCAACCAGTTCAACTGTACAGCGAAGACGTAAATCAGAAGCCATCCTATGAAGAATATCGGAACTGAATATGTCAGCAACGAGGCTGTCACCATAGTGCTGTCGAACAGCCCGCCGCGCTTGTATGCCGTGAGCACTCCAAGCAATGTGCCTACTATGATTGAGATGACCGTAGACAGGCCCATCAGGACAAGCGTGTTCGGAAGTCTGCGCATTATCTCGCTTGACACTGGCGCCGTGCTGTGGGAGGATAGGCCGAAGTTGAAGGTTGCCATACGCACTATTGTGTTTATGTATTGTTCATGCAAGGGTCTGTTAAGCCCGAATGCTTCTCTGAGTTGCGCCATCCTTTCGGGAGTGATTATTCCTCTCATCCCGCTGACGTAGGCTTCGAGAGGGTTTCCTGGCAACAGAGAGAATATTATGAAGTTTACAGTAATGACTGCCCAGATCAAGACCAGCATATAGGCTATTCTCTTAAGGACGTATGATCTCAATCCCATTCATGATCCTCTCCATTTCAAGTTAGTGAACTGGTTCATGAAGTATATAAGTTTTGACCAGTGGAAAAAAGTAGAACCCCCATTTCTTTTGGCGCATGTGCATGCTCGTTTCCAAGGGTTGCGTGAAGTTTCTCCGGATGAAGCTTTTCCTTTGACTATGATGTGTTCGGAGGAGTTAGACGCATAGATTGTTAGAACTGCACGGGAAATACGACAAAAAAAGAGGATGATGGTAGTTGCTTTTCAATGTCTACGGGTCGATGGTGATGTGGAACTCTTCAAGTGCGCCTGCAGCTGTATAGTAGTATCCGTTGAGATAGTCTCCTGGAAGGCCGACTGTTACGGTGACTGATGGAGCAGTGAATGTATAGGTCAAGGTAGCTGACTTGCTGCTTACAGCGAAACCGTGGTCATAGCCAGGTAGAGCATACGTATCGGGCAGCGCCCCAGTCACGTGATCATGTGAGCTTGCGGGTGGTGTTCCGAATGTTTTGCCGTATTTGCCGGTGATGCTGACTAGGTCGAATATGCCGAT
>CAYHAK010000005.1:0-58840 GCA_964354625.1 uncultured Candidatus Bathyarchaeia archaeon | reverse complement strand
ACCGTTCCGTTGATGCTAATGACCTTCGTGTTGATATCCGAAATGTCGATCTTCAGCTCGCCAACGTCTGTGATCAGTGTTGCCACGGTCCTATTCAGCGCAATCAGTTGTGCGTTGTAGCCGTCCAGTGTTGCACTCATTGTAAACGCTGCTGTAGCTGCTCCATACAGTGTGAAGGTTTCATAGTCTTTGGCCACTGTTGCCTTTATGAAGTAGTCGCCTTCGTCTGGCGGGCAGATGAAGTTTGCCGTGTATACTCCAACGTCCAGTCTGCTGAATGGCAGAGGCTTAACTAGTGTTGCTCCTTTGTACAGCGCGATTGTCAGGGTGTTGATGTCCGCGGGTATGCCGTCGACGTCTGTTTGTATGAATGTGTCGACGATTTCGCCTGGGAAGTGTACGGTTCCAACTTCGACGTGGACGTTCAGCGGGTCTTTGAGGACCATCACTGTCGTCATGGCTGTGTGGTCGTCGCGTACGTAGGATTCGGTGTTCTTGTCGAAGTAGTACATTTTCACGGGGTAGTTGTTTGCGGGAAGCATTGGGACTTTGAGGAATTTGGAGCCTATGTGGAATTGCAGCTCGGGTTCTTCGCTGCCGAACTCGATTGTTACGGAGGTCAGCTTTCCTTGCCATACTGGACTGTCTAAGTGTAGTCTGATGTCTGGCGTGTAGGAGGCAAATGGATACCACGTCTCCATCACCCAGGCCAAGTCAAGCTCGTTGTTGCGGATGCGCTTGTTTTCGAAAACCCATTGCTCATAAGGTCCAAAATCCAGCACCAAGCACCAGTCTCTTTCTGCGATGACTGGCGTGTTGTTCTTCTTGATTTGATAGTATTTTGGCAACGGAAGTCCTTCAGCGGTTATTGTTACGTACTGCTCGGTTATCGCTGTCCCCGGGGATATCGCAATTGTAGGCCATACGTCAAAGATCACAGCCTGTAGCAGTCCAGTGACCTCAGGCCAGCCGCTCCTAACAAACCTGACGTTCGGCGATGGGCATCCTGGATCACAGACCCAATAGGCTTCGCGAGCATAGATTGCATGAAGTCCACCGAAGCTCTGTGGGATCTTTATTGTTGCGTGCCAGTGTCCGTTGATGTCGACTGGAACGGTGCTGAGCACAACTTCGTGAAGTCGTGGATACCATTCAAGCCTGTCGACGTTGTATTGACTGGTCCCGTTGTTCGCAGTCCTCCAATTCCATTCCTCGAGTGGGGAGACGTCAGTATAGACTATTTCGACGTATAGGGTGCAACATGGGTTCCATCTTGGGTTTCTTGATGGGAGGAATCCATGTCCGTAGACAGAGATATCGTCGAAGACATTGCCTTCTTTCGTCGTATCCCACACTTGCAGTTCATCTTGTCCCATCGTGTCTTCGTAGGTTATCCATGGAATAATGCGTAAGGGGGCGTATTGAGTGTTGTCTTTTATGTCTACAGCCCTTATCCTCCACTGGTCTCCAATGGCCGGCATGCGTGGAACCTCGGGTAGGTGTCTGATAATAGTGTAGAATCTGCCGTAGTTGTCAGCTGTCACAGTCGCTAGACGAATCCTGATATTATAGGGGTCGATTTCACCGTTCGTGCTCTCGAGATAGATGTCAACATTTCCGTTAGGATAGAAGCCTGTAGTGGCGTTGATGTCAACGCGACCGTTGCCAGGCACCCAGCTAAGTATCTGTCCCCTTGGCATGGGCTGATCCTGCAATTGGATTCGTGGTTCAGTACCTATCCAGAAGAACCAATGTCTCAAAGTGTCCGCGTAATTCGTCATAGGGATTATGGGGTGTATGCCGTGTGGGGCAATGGTTTCGTCGTCGTTTACGGAGTTGTCGTATGCTCGCGCCACAACGTAGAACCAGGATTCCGGTTTCCAGAAGCGTGGATTCACTCTCGGGTCGATGGACCACCACCATGTTACTCGCTTTGACATAATGGGGCCTGACAGGGTAGCGTCACCCATGTACGTGCCATTGACCCAGATCTCAACCCGGTTGATGCCAGAACAAGCGTCGCTCGCTGTTCCGTTTATCCATAGCCAGCGAATATTCTTGTCTGTGCAGTTTGGCATCTGGACCCATATGGAGCCTCCAATGCTCTTGAAGGCGTACCCCATTCCACCCGGTGTGGTTGCTTCTGGGAAGGTGATTTCTACTTGCGGTGGAGTCTTATCTATGTACTCCTTAAGGTAGAACGTCTGACCCTCAGTGCTCTTCTCGGTCATCGTCACGGCGAATTCATGTCCCACTTCGCAATCTTCTGCAGTTGGGCCTTGGATGAATCTTATTGAAACGGTTGCATACCCACCAGGAGCTATGCCTCCTTCCTCAGCCATGAATTCTATCATTCTGTCGGCAAGGTTAACCGTCACGATCCAGCACTGATGATCCGGAACCGATGCTATACTGTAATAGTCTGGCTTGAAGCTCGGAGTTGATTCGGGGTATTTGACCGAAACATATACGAGTCTGTCCCATGGTACGTCTGGGTTTCCGTTATACAGTACTGTGAAGTTCTTCCACACTGGGTATGTGCCATCATGATATTTGCCGCCCCAATATGGGTATATTGGGTTGCCTGAATAGTTTGCCCATTGAACATCGAAGTGCTTCCCCGTAGTCGGCGGTTGAGGCCTCTCTGTCAACGTTACCGTGCCATCGCTGAAGAAGTTGTTTTCCGTGTTTGTTTCTCCAAGCACGGTGCTCACAGTTGCGCTTATCTCATAGGTGCCAGGAGCGATTCCAGTCGTGTCCCAGTTGAAGGTCAAGTGCGTTTCTGCACCTGCTCCTAGGTTCACGTTCGTTCTGGTTCCTATTGTGCCTTCATCGTAGTGGGCTGTCACGTCGAAGGTTTCGCTTGCTGTGCCTAGGTTCTTGACTGCTACGTCAATTGGCAAGACATCGCCAATGTACGCACTGCTGGCTGAGGGCGTGACACCGATTACTGCTACGTCGTGCACTGGAGGAGCTTCGTTAGAGAAGGTTCCGTCAACAGCTTGATGCACGATGGCTGTTCCCATGTTGTTTGCCAGCGCTGAGGCTATGATTTTCAGAGTGCATGAGCCTGTGCCCACGACTCGGAACGTCATTTCGAAGGCTGATCCGGTTCCGTTGAACGCGACTGCGGGCAACATGCTGGCTACTGCGAGCCAGTACATCGTGCCGGGTTCGGCATCCGGTATGCTTGCGGTTTCATCCACTTCGTTCTTGATGTACAGAATAGGAGGGCCCATTATGCCGCCCGGATTCGTTGCGTTTTTCGGTATCATTATCCTGTGGCTGACGTACTCTATTATCGTCGGATCCCAAGCGAACTGCAGATCAATACCGTAGAGCTTGACCACGTCTGAAACCTTAACTGCGATAGTGAATGTGGCGCCTGTTGGTTGGGAAATGCTAGCGGGATCTACGTAGATTCTCGTGGTTTGATCGGTAATTGCTTTTATGAAGGATATTTGGGCATATGCTGACATTGTCATTACTAACAGCATCGCCAATAATGGTATTGTTTTCTTTTTCATTTTTCCTTTCTCCTAAACCAGTTTTTGAACTGGTGTATCCACATTGATTCAATCAGTGATAAAAGCTTAGGCCTAATATCTGTATACTATTGTATATATTTGCATATTTTCTTTTTCACATTCAAGTTTCTCTTAGTCTCTACGTCTAGCGTGTAGAACGCAGAAACGAGAACCACTCTAGGGGAATCACCATTGCAGAACGACATATGTGCGCAGATTTTGCCTTTGTCAGTCGTACGCGTACTCACACATGACTTCATCATTCCAGCGCCACATAAGCGGGCTGGTAGAGAATGGCTTGCTGTTGTACACGTGTGCAGCTATGTGTAGTTTTGTCGTACGCACAAGTCCTCTTATCCCAACTAACCCCATGTTTGCTGCACGGAGAGAAAAAAATGAAGCTGTTCAACAATAAGAAAGCACTGAGCACAGTAGTGACTACACTGATCATTCTGACGGTTTCAGTACTGCTAGCGACGGTCGTCACGTTCTACGCTATCAACGTGACAACCACAAGAGTCCAGGAAGAGAACCTCTACCTCACAAAACAGCACGTTTGGTACAACACAACTGGCGGATGGGCCGAAGCCGCAATAGTCATCGTGAACACTGGCGGAAAAGACGTCGTAATAGACAAACTAACGGTTAGAGGACAAGAAGTAAACTGGACCACTGCATATTTCTGGAGAACAAACACCGTCACAGTTACGAACGACTTGCTGGTCACGCCTCTGAAGCCAACCGGCGCTAATTACAACATTACAGTGCAGGGAGCTTTGAGGGAATTCGACCAGGCATCTGACGACATCACATTGAAGTCAGGCTACACGATGGTCATGTACGTTGTGAACCCAGGCAGCGTCGCTTTGAACGACGTCGGCACCCCCGTTGGCATAGCGATTTTCAGCGCAAACGCTCAGTACTACAAAGAATCAAACGTTCAAGCTGCTCAGTAGAACACCACTCCCTCCTTTCCTTTCTTTTCTCTGTTTTTTTTCAACCCAAGTTACTTAGGTCTGGATGTGAGAGTGCGGTCAGCACTAAATCGCGAGTACTGATTTCGAATAAGTATGTGTAGTTTCTTTCTACGCACACCATCTTATCTTTTCCAACCTAGAGGTCTTATCATAGCATGCTAGAAAGGAGACTGTCAAAGTCCTTGCACCTGAAGATCCTCAAGCAGTCTAGACTCATACGGTCGAAAAGAGCCTTCGCCATACCAGTGACCTACATGATTCTCTTCGCGTCGCTCATTGCACTGATCTCCGTGACGTACAGTTTTGCGATAGTGAAGATAAGCGCCAGAGGAGCGACCCTCAGGGCCTCAGTGGCTAGGCAGAACATGCGTACACTGGACGATTCTGTGCATTCGGTTGCATGGAGCTTCGGAGCTTCCGAGGTCATCTACATGGACGATTGCGGAGGCGTCTTCAAGACGGCAACTGCTGCCAAGAGCCTCGTTCTTAACCTGACTGACGAGCGCACCGTCAACAGCCTAGTTTTCAACAGTCCTGTCGGGGAGGCCTTTTACGAGCTCGAGCCTTCAGAGTCCAGCGACTATGGGCAGTACATGAGAGGCGACGACAGGGCAATAGTCAGCAGAACGTCGTCAAGCATGACTCAACTGTACATGACAGCGGGAGTCGACACCCAGAGAATGGTGTTATGCTACCGTCCTCTCGCAACCGAGGCATGTATTGGAACGACCGAGGGCAAACCTCTGAACGTCGTACGCGTGAACATTATAAACCTCAATTCCTCGCAGAGCTTCACACTAAGAGAGAGGTTCTATCTGAGAACCACTTCAATAAGTGTGACAACTACTACAAATCAATACTTGTTCAACGACACGATCTCCTCTCTGGCTCTAAAAGCGACGTACGATGGCACGTCAACGACCGTCTGGCTTCCAATTTCAAGCAACGCGGAAGGCGCAATCGTGAATCTGGAAGTGGCAGTCTGCAATATTAGACTCCAGCAGACGGAGGGATAGCACGTACCAGCCTTGACGCCCAGCCATCTCTATACGTTCATCGCCATGATCGCCGTCAGCACGTTGCTCGTTATGTCCTTTATGGCTTATGCAAACACGTTACGTCTTTCCGCTGAGGCTAGGCAACTGGAAAACCTGATCGACCACGTGGCTGCGAAGAGCACAGAATTGTTGGTGCTGACTATGGCCACGAACGCTTCCTGCGAAGCCTTTCTCCAAATGCCCACAGCAATCGGAGTCAGGGAGTACTGGCTTCAGTTGCACAACGATTCGGAGAAAGCTTGGTTGGAGGGCGGCCTGGGAAACGTGCCAACGAGTGGCGCAGAGCTGCGGGTGTATCTGCCGAAAGAAGCCTCAGCGATAGGCCATTACGTCGGAGGCTATGGAGCTGCACACCTAAGATGCGAAATAGTCTCGGACAATCCACAAATCCAACTCACGAACTCAAGTGTAGGTGTCTAGTATGAAGGCTAATGCCAAATCTGGAAAGAACAAGCCGCAGGAAAAAGAGAATCTGCGGGAAATGATGAAGGAAGAAGGCGAAGTGATAGAGTTTCTGGACGTGAAGAAATGGAGCGTCCCAGACGGCTATGCCGAAATCGAATACTACCCTCTCAGGTCGCCTTTCTCCTACGCCGCAGTCGTCCAGAACGAGGAGACCATGGAATACCTCTACGTTCTAGACGAGCTCCCGCTTTCCAGAGACGAACGCGAAGGCTACTTCAGACTCAAGAATATCCTAGAGTTCGAGCTTCAGTCACCAGAAGCAGAAGAAACGCTTGCAGAATCCTTCAGAAGACAGCTGCCTGGAATACTTGACAACCACGCGAGAGTCCTGGGCGGCATCACTCCAGTTGGCATGCGCAAAGTTCTCTACTACTTGGATAGAGACATCGTTGGCTACGGAAAAATCGACCCCCTGATGTACGATGACAACGTTGAGGACATCGGCTGCAGCGGGGTGAACAAGCCGATCTTTCTGTGGCACAGAAGGTACGAGAACATTAAGACCAGCGTCGTCTTCCGAGACGAGCAGGATCTTGACGACTTCATCATGCGCGTCGTGCACAAGGCTGGGAAGCACGTGAGCATTGCCTTTCCAATCGTTGACGTTACGTTGCCTGAGAAGCACCGTCTGGCTGTGTCCTTTGGAAAGGAAACGACTCCGGCCGGAACAGCGTACACTATACGCAAGTTCCGCAAGGATCCATTCACAATCATAGATCTGATAGAAAATGAGACGATCAACGAGAGCATAGCGGCCTACTTGTGGCTTCTGATGGAAAACAAGATGTCAGTGATGATCATAGGGGCGACTGGTGCGGGGAAGACGACAGCTTTGAACGCAACTGCGTGCCTCATAAGGCCAAACCACAAGATAATATCCGTTGAGGAAGTTGCCGAAATAAACCTGCCACATGAAAACTGGACCTCTAACATTGCCCGTTCGGGGTTCGGCGCCGAGGGCGAAGGCGAGATTACGCTTTATGACTTGATTAAGTCGGCAGTGAGGCATCGACCTGACCTCATCATCGTAGGCGAGGTCAGAGGCGAAGAGGCTTACGTTCTGTTTCAGGCACTGGCAACTGGCCACGGCGGTCTGTGCACGCTACACGCTGAAGACGCGGACACCGCCGTCAAAAGGCTCACCCAGCCACCGATGAACATACCAACATCGATAATCTCCCTCATGAACTGCGTCATATCAGTGAAAAACGTCAGAACCCCTGTCTTTCTTGAATCCGGAAAGCGGCTTTCCAGCAGAAAGTTCACGAATGTCTCAGAAATAAAGGATGCAGGCAGTTTCCAAGAGGTTTTCACTTGGAATCCTTCTTCAGACACTTTCCAAGAGAACGTTGCACAGAGCTATCTTTTAAAGAAGATGGCCATGGGCCTTGACATTCCTGTTGAAAAGCTCGCTGACGAGGTAGAGTATCGGAAGCGCGTGTTGTTGCACCTGGTTGAGCGTGGCATCCGTGACTACCGGAGCGTGAACAAGGTTCTCAGCCAGTACTACAACAACCCTCAGCTTTTCCAGAAAGAGTTCCTGCAGAACCCTAAGTGGTGAGAGCATTGCAGATGCAGACGATAAGGCCGAAGATATTCGGGTCGATACTGAGCGTTATCACGAGCGAAACTCAAAGCGAAATCAACCGTGAGCTTCCATTCGCCGCCCTGCTTTTTACTTTGCTTGCCGCAAGCGGAGTGAGCATTTATGATAGCTGGAAGAAGCTTGCTTCAATCGACTTGTTGCCCACGTTTCAGAAGGAGGCGAAAGAAATCGTCAGACAGGTCGAGGTGTTAGGATATGACCCCCTGACCGTCATGAGCAAACACGCTGAGAAAACAAGGTCAAAGAGTTACCGCGAGTTCCTGTTAGGCTACATATCTTCCGTCCGAAGCGGCGGAAACATCGTTGCGTACTTGAAGAGCAAGCTTCGTTCGATATTCGACTTGCAGAGCGCCACGGCAGTCCGTTCGATTGAGAGGCTAAGCACGCTTGTTGAGGCGTACGCAGTGATGCTGATCGTGACTCTGTGCTCCTACGTGCTTTTCATCATCTTCGCGACAACCTCAGTTTTCGAACCCATGAAGGCCAGCGGGACGCCTGGCATATCAACATCGACTGTGTGCATACTCATTTTCTTCGTGACTCCGCTTATCTCAGTGATCTTCATGGTCATTGCAAATGCCGAGAGAAAAAGCAACTTGATGGGCCTCAAGAAGCCCTACGAGGCCGCCATAGTGCCCATGGCAATCGCCTCGGCCGTAATCACGGTTGTTGCTCTTCTGCCGCCACTTCAGTGGCTGTCGGGTCCAGACATATTTCCTCTCGTCGTGACGATTTGTCTTCTAGCGATCTCGATTCCTCCGACGATAGTTTACGTGAAGATAGCCAGAATCAATTCCAGTGCGGAGAACTCGATGCCCAGCTTCTTGAGGGACGTGACGGAGGCTCGGAAAATCGGGCTTTCACCCGAGAAGAGCATCGTGCATGCTGCGAAGCGCACGGGTTATGGCAGTTTTTCTGAGACGTTGGGACTCATTCGAAGTCAGATGGAGTGGGGGGTCTCTATGAAGAAGATCTTTGCGAACGTCAAGCAGAAGATCCAGACGTGGCCTGTGCTTGTTGATTTTCTGATTCTGGTTGAGACAATCAAGATTGGCGGGGGTTCGTCCACTGCTCTTGATACGTTGACCGAGTATAGTGAACGGCAGAAGGATGTTGATGCGAACAAGCAGTCGCTTCTGAGGCCGTACGTGATTTTGGCCTTCATATGGAGTGTTCTGATAGCATTGACGACGACAATGGTCGCCTCGACGGTCTACGCTTTGACGCAGGTTTCGCTTCCCGGAAGCTCTGCGTTGCCTCTCAGGTTGATGCAGGATCAGATAAACCTCTTCTCTACCGGCATCATTCTCCAGTGCTGGCTTTCAGGGTTCTTCGTGGGCAAGGTCAACGAAGGCACGTTTGCCGCAGGCTTCAAGTACTCTGCGATGCTCGTGGTCACAGCGTACTTGTCCCTTGTGCTTTCACAAGGCATGATAGGTGGGTTGTACGAAATTGTGTCGGTGCCTAGCTGAGGCGGAAATCGAGCAGGAGGGGATTCGGAATGCCAGCAGCTTCGGTTGACACTTTCTTCGCATGTGCTCTAATGGTTCTGCTAGTACTCTCGGCGATGGCTAGCACTTCAAAACTGCTCTATCCCTATGCGAACTATGCAGTTGACAGGAATGTTTCCGAAAGGTTTGAGGAGATATCGAAGTACATGCTTCTGAATGCTGGTGAACCATCACACTGGGGAGAAAGCAACGAAACTGTCACGGCCTTTGGCCTAGCCAAAGCAGGGTCAGATGTTCCTTATGATCTGGACATCGACAAGGCTTCACGGCTGAATGATAGGAACCTGCGTGCGATAAGCTACGCGAAGTTGTTCTCAACGCTTAGCATGTCTGACGTATCCTTCAGAATAGAGATGACCCCGGTCTTCGAGGTTAACATAAGCTTGACGGCGACCTACGCGGGAAGCGGTCAGACGGCTTACCAGTTTGAGATTCTAACTGAAAGACACGGTCTTTCCGTTGCGGCTGACCTCAAAACCTACGCGATCAGCAAGGACTACGTTGAGGCCGGCAGCCTTCATGCTTCAGACGGGAGAACCTCCGTGAATGTGACTCTTCCAAACACAGTGCAAGGGCCAGCCTTACTGGTCGTCCTCGCAAAATCGGCCTACAACCCTCCAGTAGTATCCTTCAAAACCTATACATTCGCACACAATTCATCGCCACCCGAACCTTCTGGCGCCCTCCTGAAGCTCAGCCCGCTGAACCACACTCTGACGGCATTGTTCACTCAATCAAACCTCACATTGCTGAACGCGTATGCACTCACATTCGACCACAACTTGACGCTGACGCAGACTACAAACAGCAGCCAATCTGCCTCCTATAGCATTCCACGGTTTGTGGATTCAAGCCCAATTATCTTAGTAATGACTGGAAGCAATTCCTCTGCTTTTTTTGCTGAACACGCAGCCTACCCACAGATTCCTCTTCAAATAGGCGCGAACTTTGCGAGATCTGAGGCACACTCCAACGTGTTCACCTACACGTATTTCGTGACGATAGACTCGGTCGCTTACGAATGCGTGGTTTGGCTTGGAGGTCCAAGAGAATGAGGCGCGAAGACAGGGGGCAGATAAGGGTGATTGAAGCCTTCCTTGCAGTGCTGATCATCTTCTCAGCTTTCACCGTGTCAGCGAACCTTACAGTGTCGCAGAATAGGCCACCTCGTTCAAACCTAGCTTCTGCGGGCATTGAGGCCCTCATGAAGCTGGATTCCGATGGCACGCTAGCCCACTGCATAACTGACCGCAACTGGACTGCCTTCCGGGAAGCCCTCTGCCTCGCGCTTTCACCAGGCACAACCTTCAATCTGACGGTATATGATGAACACATGCAGAGAATCAACGAGGCTCCTGTCACCAATGGCGACTTCAACAGCCAAGACATCAGCTTCGTGGAGTACGTCTGCGTGAGCAGGAATCCGGTCTTCAACAGCTACATCGTTCACTTGAAACTGGCGGTGGCTTCTTGAGAGGCAGAAAGGACTCATCGAAAAAGAGCAGTTCAGGCCAGCTTCTCATAGTGGCCGCCCTAGCCATCGCCCTCCTGATCTCCTCAACAACCACATACGTGTACGAAGTCACAAGAGAAACAGACAACGCAAGATCGTCTTCAATCAGCAATTTCGTGCTTGCCATGAAACAGACCACGAGAAACGCAATGATAAGCTCGCTTGCGAACGTCTCAAACGGAGGAGCAAAAAGCACGCTTGCCTCAAATCTGGACGAACTCTCGGAGGCCGTCGGCATCCTCAGTCGTTTTGGATTCTGCATCCTCGGTCATACGACACTTAGTGAGTCAGGCTATGATTCCGGTACGAGGATTGAGTGGGGTGACAATGGCCTTGGAGTGTCTAGTGCCTACGCGAACTTCACGTTGCAGGTGCAAGACGAAACCTCAAGGACGACAATGAGGTTTGAAGTCAACGTAACGGCATCACTTGCCATTAGCGGCTCGTACGCCACTCTTGGCAGCGGCGAGAAGAACGTCAGTCTGATCTGCAACGTGGGCAACAATGGGCATCCATCCTTGACAGGGAGTCTGAGAACATTCTATCATGATGCGAGCAATTGGACGGAGGCTGGCGTACTGAACAATCTTGCAGTCACAGACTACGCCAACGGCACTTATCTTATCTCATTCGTAGTTGCGGTTTCTGATCCTGTACAAGTGTCAGTTCAGGTCATTGACCTGCAAGGAATATTCATTCGTACGAACACAACCTGCACCACATCATGAAACCTGCAGCCATTTCGAGTTCCTTAAATATGCAGCGTTTCACTTCTAAGTGGAGAGGAAACTGGGGTTTTGAGGATGGTGGAGGAGCACGCTCGGCGTGACGTGTTTACGCTTCTGAAGCTGGCCGAGATGGGGGCTCACAGGCGAACGGCGAAAATATCCACCGAATACTTGGCTGAAAAGCTGAATCTGTCTCAGCAGACTGCTTCGCGCTATTTGATCGAGCTGGACGGCATGGGCTGGATCAAGCGAACCATGACGCCTGAGGGCTGTTTGATAAGGATCACCGACACAGGCGTGAAGGAACTGCAGAAGCTCTACTCAAGCCTGCGGTTTGTGATGGAGGCAGAGTATCCGCCCTCGGTGACGTTGGAGGGCGTGGTGTTCACTGGACTCGGAGAAGGCGCCTACTACACATCGCAAGAAGAATACCGCAAGCAGTTCATCGAAAAACTCGGCATCAACCCGTACCCCGGCACCCTCAATCTGAAACTGACCACGGAATACGACATAAAGACCCGGTCCGAACTCGAAGCATATCCCGCAATAGAGGCTGAAGGCTTCAAGGGCGAGGACCGCAGCTTCGGCATCGTCAAATGCTACCCAGCCATAATAGACAATAAAATCCGAGGCGCCATAATAACCGCACTAAGAAGCCACTACGACGCCTCAGTAATCGAAATCATAGCCCCAGTCAACCTGCGAAAACACCTAGAACTAAAAGACGGACACAAAGTCAAAGCAGAGGTCCTAACAACCCCATAACCTACCTGAGGCTGCCAGTTCCGCTTGCCCAAGCGCGCGCGCTTCGTGGCCCATCAGGGTTTGGTGGAATACGAGTAGCTGTACTGATGCGCCTTCTTGCTCAATCGTGTTTCTGCAAGCCCGTAGCCCATCAGCAAACCGACGACCAATCCGCCGAAATGAGCAAAAACGTTCACTCTCATGCCAGCGCTAAGTACTAGCAAGATGAAGGCATATGCTAGTGCGCCGATTATTGGCTGGTTGAACGCACGTCTCGCATAAATGGTCACTGCTCCGAACATGCCGAAGATAGCGCCTGACGCACCTGCGGAAAGATAGTTCAAAGGCAGAATCAGCGTCAACAAGTTACCGGAAAAGCCACTGAGCAGATAGATGATTAGGTACTCGTGTGGACGAAACATCTCCTCCGCCCTAAGCCCGAAGATCAACAGAAAGAGCATGTTGCCAACAATGTGCACGATGTTCACGTGGACAAACATAGCCGTGAACAGCTGCCAGTACCAACCATACTCCAACACAAGCCGGTTATATTGGCCATACTGAGCAATAACTTCCTCGCTGATTGTTATGAAGCTGCCGCTGAGAAAAGCCGTGTACGCGTAGACCGCAACGTTGACCGCTATGAAAATGTAAGTCAATGAATACTTGGAAGAAAGCGTGAACACTTGTTCTCATCTCTCATGGTGCTCGATGATTTTCTGCTTGATCTTCGAGGAGCTATTCAACTCGTCCTCGCCGAACTCGCCAATCTTCACAACGCTTATTCTCAGGCCATTGTCCTGAACGTACTTTCTCACCGTTCGCTCCATATCTGTCTGATCGTGGCCTACCGCTATGACGCCCGGCTTGATTGTCTCGATGACTTTGCCAATGTCGAATCCTTCAAAACCGAGGATCGCCTCGTCGACAACTTTCAAAGATGCTACGAGAGCGCACCGCTGATTCTCAGATATCACGGGTCTCTCATTCTTCCTTTTCTCAATCGTGCTATCCCGCGCCACGATAACGATCAGTTCAGCGTTTCGTCCTCCTGCTTTCTTTGCAGCCTCTAAGAACCTCACGTGGCCTAGGTGCAGCAGGTCAAAAACGCCTGACGCCAACACTACTTTTCTCTTCTCTTTGTCACGGGCCATTCAAACCTCACCATTCCCAGCAGCCTCAAGGCGTCCAACAACCCCTCGCAATACGCCACCGAGGCCAAGCTCACCTCAAACTTCCGGCCGTCCCTATAATACTTGGCGTCCTCCAGATAGGCTTTGGCAGACCTCACAACCTCCTCTATGCCTTCAACGTCCACGTTCACACATACCTCAGAAGCCTTCAGGTCGCCGAAAACACGATCCGCAGAGGCAATATACTTTTCTGTCAGTTGTTCGGCGCTCACTCGGCGAGCCTCCTTATCTTTTCGGGCGCATCTGCCAGCACGATCAGCGCTTCGGCCTCCATGAAGTGCAAGCTACCTACGAAAACCAAGCTATGCGGAGGACCGCCAAAATCAAAACTCGCCAACTCATCTACGAAACCTGCCCTCACCGTCGAGCTCATGCTCCCAGCCCTTGCGACCCCAACGGCAACGGCGTCCTCCATGATTATTCCCTCTTTCCTGCTTTTCTCAACCTTCGAAAGCGCCTCTAAGCCCGCGCGAATACTTAGAAACCGCTGTTCTTCAGCCCTTATGTCCAACAAGCAGAGCGTATGCAGCCCGAGCTTTTTGTTCTGGGCGATGACCGAGTAAGGAGTTTCAGAAGGCGTTTCGTCAGGAAAGGGTATGGTCACGCTTTTACCGAACTTGTAGTTGTGAAGGCCTGACAGTCCTATGACTGCAGAGAGAACAGAAGCCCCATGAACCACCCGCGTCTCTATTCCTTTCTTCTTGGCCTCCATTCGCAACGCAACGTGTGTGGTTGCAATTAGCGGATCACCGGGAACAATCAAAACTGTCTTCCCTGTTTGCCCTGCTGCCAGAACCATCTTTCCACAATCATCTTCAAGATCCTTCCTTGAGACAACACTCAGCTTCTTCCCGCACAGCGTTTCCAGACGGTCAAAGGAGAAACCTGGCAGTATGCTCGTGTACAGCTCGATGAAGACTGCGCCCGCTTTTCTGACCTCTTCCAGCCCACGCAGACTCATTCCCATCTCGTCATTCAACCCAAGCCCAACAAAGACGATTTCACCCAAGCAGCCTCACCACTTCTAGACCGAAGATGCGGCTTGTAGCTTAAAACGGTTGGTTCAAACTACACATCGAAGAGTGATGAAAAGACGGGTAAAGTTAATAAAAAGAACTTCAAGTTATTGGTGTGGCGCATATGGGCCCGTGGCTCAGTCAGGCTAGAGCGGCGGACTCTTAATCCGCACGTCGCGGGTTCAAATCCCGTCGGGCCCGCCATAACCCTTTTTCCCGAGAAAGGTTTAACCGAAAATCCATTATTTCGTTGTTTTAGTTGCCCATGTAGTCCAATACTGAATTTGGGGCTTGTTCTGTGGTTTTGCTTATGTTTAAGCCTTGTTTTCTGGCGCGCGCTCGATCAACGCAGAAAGCGGCTTGCCGAGGTTCTCCTTCTTCGTAGACGATGCTTCTTAGCGCGCGCGAATCTCTTATGAAACTCTGCATTGCTTCATTCAAGCTCTCACAGCGCGTACTGCCCTCTTCAAGAGAAGTTGGGCGACTTTCTGTGAAGGCCAACCGCCCAAGCCGCAATCAGGACCAGAAAAAGCCAACCTGCCACCATACTTCTCTCTGGCAGCCTCAAACCGTCTACGCATAGTCTCAATGCTTTCAACCAACTGCTTAGCATTCCAAGTCTTCAAGTCCCTATCCTGGAGCTCAGCCATCATCGAATCTACATCCGTTCTAGCTATGCCAACCCTTACTTGCTTGTCGGCCCTCTCCAACATCCTCCTCGACACGCCTTCAATATTCTTAGGCGAAGCCGCAAACTCGAACGTCAACACATCAAGGTTTTCAACGTCCAGCAAGTCAGCCACCTTTGCCACAGAATGAAGATGAACCTGTTTGGCTGGGCAATCAAAATCAAATGCCTTCTCCAAAACCTCAAGAATCGTATCCCTGTCCGCCGATATTCCCTGGAATCCGAAGCTTGGTTCATCCAGTGACACCACCTCTGTTTTGATGTACTTGGAATCCAGCGTTGCTTTCCTCGCGAATCGGCGTACTGTTTCAGCGAACATCAGGAGAACGTCCTCGTGAATCGTCGTGCCCACCTCCTTCAGATACAACTCCATCGGGCCAGTGACGCAAACACGCAAGCGCACTTTTCTGCCCATTTCTTCAAAGAGTCTCTTGGCCTCTTCGTTAACTACATGAACCTCGGGTATGACTGCGAGCTTCTCATCAACCACGTAAGTGCCCCCGTTCATCGCCTCGTGTATAGTGTCTGTGAACTGCTTGTGCATGTCATAGTGCTGCGGATAACTAACGACGTCGAGGCCTGAGTCGCATTTCATCCTGAAAGAACCGGCAACAACTTGACAGAAACCATCCCGCACAAACTCGTCCTCTGCGAGGCTTTTCCCATCGATAATGGCACGTCCAGCCATGTTGCGTGCCTTGCTGAACGTCTGCCTGTCAACATTGTCTGGGAGAGGGAAACTGCCTACGTCATCGACGAGCGTATCCATGCATCAGCATTATCTCAAATCCGTTATATAGCTACCCTCATCACTTTGCATGTTTGGATCATATTTGGCATTGGGCTTTTTCCATCGCAATGAATATAAGTTGCCATTGTTGCATGAGACTAACCGGTGCATATTGATGGGAGCCTGGAAGCTTCGAATGTCAATGGGCGGAACTCTAGCCGTCATAATAGGCCTGTCAACGCTGTTCTTCACTCTGGTGTTAAGCCTCCTCGAGGTGTTTGACTTCATCACACTAGGCATATTGGTTGTAACGCTCAACATTGTTCAATGGCTCCTCTCGCCGTATCTTATTAATGCACTATATCATGCACGAGAACTGCCCAAGACTGAGGAACCTGAACTCCACGCAATGGTTGAAGGCCTCAGCGAAAAGAGCGGAGTAAAGCCGCCCAAGCTGATGCTTGCCCAAATCCCAATCCCAAACGCATTCGCGTACAGCTCGCCCATAGCAGGAAGCCGAATAGCCGTTACTACCGGTTTGCTCAAAACGCTAAACACCGGCGAGGTTGAAGCGGTCATCGGCCATGAGCTTGGACACCTGAGGCACAGAGACGTTCAAACAATGATGTTCGTCTCGATGCTGCCTGCACTCCTGGCATACGTTGGTTACTCTCTAATGTTTTCGATGAGTAGCCGACGCAGGGAAGGAAGCGGAGATTTGGGAATTATCGGCATAGTCTTCATGGCGTTCTCATGGGTTCTGAATCTTTTCATACTCTACCTCAGCCGTCTGCGGGAGTACTACGCTGACCGACACAGCATCTCAATAGTCCCCGATGGCCCCAGAAAGCTTTCGGTCGCATTGGCCAAGATAGTGCAGACTACCCGAAACATGGGAAAGGCAAGAAAAGGAGCCAAGAACCAGAACGCCTTCAAGGCACTATTTATCGCAGACCCAGATCACGCTGAAATAGACTCGGCAGAAATAAACAGACTGGCATCCATTTCTGGCGAGCAGAAACTGGTTGAGGAAATCATGACACACAAGCTCACGACAGCAGAAAGACTGCTCGAAGCGCTCTCAACCCATCCAAACATGACAAAACGCCTCAAGGCACTGCAAGAGCTAAACTGACTGACATCTCTTAGAATCTTTTCAGCTCTACTCAGGCAAAAACGTTAAACATGCGACCAGACAACTAACCCAACCCCTAGAACGTGAAGCCAATGCAGCACCAAACTATCTTCTCCGAAATCGAGAAACAGAAAGATGAGATCACGCAAACACTGATGGAGCTCATACGAGTACCCGCCATTTCACCGCAGAATGGCGGAGAAGGCGAAACAGAGAAGGCAGAAAGACTGCTTAAGATACTGGAAAACATAGGCTTCGACAAGATCGAACGGCACGACGCAGCCGACAAGGCAGCGCCTTCGGGCAAGAGGCCAAACATCGTGGCCTACCTCTACGGCGAGAACAAGACAGAACGCCTCTGGATAATCACACATCTGGACATAGTTCCGCCCGGCGAAGAAAAGCTCTGGACAGTCACAAAACCATACGAGCCAATCGTAAAAGAGGGCAAGATCTACGGGCGAGGCAGCGAAGACAACATGCACTCAATGGTCGCATCCATCTTCGCGGTCAAGACCCTGAAAAAGCTAGGCATAAAGCCAAAGAGAACCGTGACCCTCGCGTTCGTTGCCGACGAGGAACAAGGAAGCAAGTACGGAATCCAACATCTCATAGCGCAGAACATGTTCACGAAGGACGACCTGATTGTTGTGCCTGACAGCGGAAACGCAGACGGAACCTTCATAGAAATCTCCGAAAAAAGCGGCCTCTCGCTCAGAATACGCACAACCGGTGCACAAACCCATGCGAGCCGACCCTCCAAGGGCCTAAACGCACTCCGCATAGGCATGCAATATGCATTGGCTTTAGACAAAATGTTGCACAAAAAATACTCGAAAAAAGACCCGTACTTCGACCCACCAGAAAGCACATTCGAGCCCACAATGAAGGAGAAGAACGTGGACGCCGTGAACATAGCTCCAGGCGAAGACGTGCTCTACTTCGACTGCAGAATTCTGCCCACGTATGACCTCGACGGAATCCTCGCCGAAATCAAGAAACTGGCTGAGGAACACGAAAAGAAAACTGGTGCGCACATAAAAATTGAAATCGTGCACAAAAGCGTAGCACCAAAACCTACTGACCCGAACGCAAAAGTAGTCCTCATGCTCCAAGACGCCATCAAACAGTCAAGAGGAACTGTTGCCAAGGCTGGCGGAATAGGCGGAGGAACATGTGCCGCATTCTTCCGCAAAGTCGGTGCACCAGCCGTCGTCTGGTCAACAATAGACGAGACAGCCCACCAGCCCAACGAGTACACAAAAATCCAAAACCTCATCAACGACGCCAAAACATACGCCCTACTCGCCACTATGTAGCAATCACAATATTCTCTGCGGCTTCGGGGAAGGAAAGCGCTTAAATAACTTCGCGCTCAAACAGATTTTCCATTGCTGGGCACAATCATGAAGATAACAAAACAATTGCTCTCTCAAATCAGCAAGGAAGGCAGGAAGTCCTTGCTTGAGACTGAGGCCAAAGCCATCTGCGCCGACTATGGCATTCCTGTGACGAAGTTTGAGTTGGCAAAAAGCGTGGGTGAAGCGGTTGAGTCTGCAAAGAGAATTGGATTCCCTTTGGTTTTGAAGATCGTGTCGCCCGATATCCTGCACAAGTCAGACGTGGGCGGCGTTGCTGTCGGGTTGAAAAATGTTGAGAGCGTTAAGGAAGCCTTCAAGCAGATATTGGCGAACGTCAGGAAGCACAGTCCGAAGGCTCATATTGCAGGCGTGCTGGTCCAAGAGATGGCTCCTGCCTCAACCGAGGTCATTGTAGGCGCCATAAAGGATCCTCAGTTTGGCCCTGCATTGATGTTTGGCTTGGGCGGCATATTTGTGGAGGTTTTGAAGGATGTGACCTTCCGTATTGCACCCGTCTCAGAAGACGAGGCGCGTGAGATGATCACCGAAGTCCGTGCTTACCCGCTCCTGAAAGGTTACCGCAACACGCCTCCTGCTGACGTTGACGCAATTGTGAAGATCATATTGAAGACCTCGAAGCTTGTTGTTGAACATCCTGAGATCAAGGAACTCGACCTCAACCCCATCATGGTCTACGAAAAAGGTGCAAAAACAGTAGACGCACGAATAGTACTTGAGTAGCCAGCGGGAATCTGGAAAGGCGACGTCTGAGAAGAGGAAATCTGCTTGTCGAAAGAGGAAAAGACTAGAGAAATCGAAGAGCTGTATCAGAAAATATCAGAACTCAGAACACAGAAAGAGACAATTGATGCTGAGGCAAGAGATCGGGCAAACAAAAGAGATGAGCTCAACGATCAAGTCAGAAAGAAACGTACAGAAGCAGCCAACCTCAAGGTAGATAGAGACAACCTGAACGAGGAAGTGCAGAATCTAAAACTGCAACGCACGGCACTAAGAGAGAAAATCTACGAGAAGATTGAGGAAATACGAGGCCTCAGACCACGAGGCAAAGCACTCGCTGAACTCAGACCTCCAAGAAGCCACCATTCACTCCAAAAGGAAGTCGAAGGCATCGACTGGGAAATCCAAACCTCTATCTTGACCAAGGAAGAGGAAAAGGAGCTTGTCGAACAGGTAAGACTGCTAGAGACGCAACTAGCATTTCACCGCAAGTTCGAACACTTGATCCGTAGGATCCAAGCGTTGCAGGAAGAGGTCAGGGCGATTGACGCCCAAGGCAAGGCCTTCCACGAGAAACTAGTGGGAATCGCTCGCAAAAGCCAAATGATCCACCAAAAGATGCTAGAGAAGATCGAGGAATCAAAGAAGCTCAAGGCGCAGGCCGATCATTTCCACCAGCTTTTCACGCAAGGAAGAGAGGAATCCAAGATGATGCAGTCCGAGATCGCCGAAGTCTCGAAGCAGCTGAGACTGCTGAAAGGAGAGATCAGCGAAGAGGAAGCGCAGGAACGAAGAAAGAGCGCGGAAAGCCTCCGTGAAAGGCTTGAAAACGAGGCAAGAGAGAAGCTGAAACGCGGCGGCAAACTGACCCTAGACGAGTTCAAGCTCGTTGCGGGCGACAGCGAGGAAAAAGAGCAGGATTAAGGTTAATATTTAGACGGTGCATTTAGTGTCTAGAGACCGAGATACACATGGGAGAAACGCAAGACAAAGAGCAAAAGCGAATCCTCATACTATGTGTTGATAGAGATGGTGATTTAGACGTCAAAGCTCAGATCAAAACTCCCGTGATAGGCAGAAAAGCGAATCTTGACGCTGCCGTGATGCTAGCTTTGCATGATGCCGAGGAAACAGACGCAAACGCAATGTTCGAGGCAGTGCAGACATATGATCGTTTGACAAGCGAAGGCAAATCCGACGAAGTTTTCGAGATAGCCACGCTGTCAGGATCCGGCCACGGAGGTGTCAAAGCTGATAGAAAGGTAGTCGCCGAGCTCGCTCAGCTGCTGTCTTCGTTTCCTGCAAGCGAGGTTATTCTGGTGACGGACGGCTACTCGGACGAAGCCGTATTGCCTCTCGTGGAGTCAAGAGTTCCAGTGACTTCGGTCAGACGATTGGTTGTGAAACATAGCGCAAGAATCGAGGAAACGGCCGCTGTTTTCTGGCGATATCTTAAGATGCTGGTCGAAGAGCCCAAGTACTCCTACTATGCGCTGGGCCTGCCGGGTCTTCTAATTCTGATCTTTGCCATACTATGGCTTCTCAACCTGATTTCAGTAGCCGGAGTAGTGTTCGTTTTCGTTCTGAGTGCGATTTTGCTTGTGAAAGGCTTTGGCGTTGATAGGGCGGCCAAGAATCTGTACAAATGGGCGCAAGACTACTCACCGCCGCCGCTTCGCGTCCAGATTTCGGGTTTCTCTGCCATCGCAGGGATCATTTGCATCGTGCTTGGGGTTTATCTAGGTTGGACAAACGCCGCTGGCGCGAATAGCGCAGTAGTGGGGATTGACTTTCTCCTACAGATCGCTGGCCCTTTCATCAAGGGTTCGATAACCCTAATAGTCTTTGGCGTTTGTGTGGCTTTACTGGGCAGAGCGATACGTTGGTACCTTGAAAGGGATCCGCGGGTTCTGCGCAATGCCGCATTGATAGTATCAATAGCTTGGACAAGGCAGATCTTCGACTTGACAGGAGACGTTCTGACAAAGTCTGGCGAAAACTCCGTAGAAAAGCTCATGTACGCGATAATCGTGGGCATACTGATAGGCGTAGCTTCGATTCTGGTTATACTTGCGGTCCACAGGTCTGCCCCAGGCTTCTTTGAGGAAACTGGAAAACAGGTTGAAGAAATTGGAGAGGGCTGAAGTCGCAATCATCGGTGGAACAGGCTTCGAAAAGTCGTTGAAGGATTCCAAACCACGTATGCGCTTGATTGAGACTGACAAGGCTCTCGAAGATGCGAGGTTTGGATAGTGTTTAAGAGGCTCCTTTCGGTACTCGGCGCCTACAAACTCTACGAAAAATGGCTTTGGAACCAAGTTAGGAACGGCGCAAAACCAGAGCACATAGCCATTATTCTGGATGGAAACCGAAGGTGGGCCTCAGAGAAGGACCTGAATCCGTGGTTTGGCCATGAGAAAGGTGCTGAGAACGTCGAACGGCTCTTGGATTGGTGCATAAAGATCGGTGTCAAATCTATCACGCTCTATGCGTTTTCCACGGAGAACTTTCAGCGGTCTCCGGAGGAAGTCCAGGAGATCATGCGGATTGCAGAGGAAGAGTTCAGCAAGATTCTGGCGGATGAACGCATACACAGGAACAAGGTTCGCGTTAAAGTCATCGGTCGCCTTAACTTGCTTCCTGGAAGTTTGCAGAAGCTCATTATGGACGCGGAAAGATCAACTCAAAGCTACAGCGACCACTTCTTGAATTTCGCTTTTGCCTACAGCGGAAGGGCTGAAATCGTTGACGCGGTGCGAAAAATAGCCACTGAAGTCCACGAGGGCACGCTAGACCCTGCCCAAGTCGACGAGGAGCTGTTTGAGCAACATCTCTACACCTCACATTTGCCCAAGCAAGATCCTGATCTAATAATCAGAACTTCAGGGGAGGAAAGGCTGAGCGGTTTCCTACTTTGGCAGTCAGCGTACAGCGAGCTGTGCTTCCTAGATGCCTACTGGCCCGATTTCCGAGCAATCGACCTCTTACGAGCCGTCAGAACGTTCCAGAGCCGCAAGCGACGTTTCGGTGGTTAATCATCATTATCAGGTTCGTTTCTTGGCGCTCACGATTGAAATAACGTCTCTGTCTTTGAGTGTGTAGTCTTCTCCTACTCTCTTCTTTTCTCTTGCTTCTACTGCATAGATGAAGCCTTCTCCCAGTTCAGTGTGGATTATGTAGGCAAGCTGGCGTGCCGTCGTTCCGTAGGGCACGAGGTACGTGTCCGGCAGGACCTTGCCATTGTGATCTGCCAAATGCTCTAGATCCTCAACTGGATAGACCGTGATCATGCTGAGAAGTCTGAAGAATGCCATGTTGATTGCTTCTTGGACGCCTGTGGAGACAGCCTCCACTAGTATCTTTTCCCTAATGGTTTCTAAGGCTTTGATTTGGCCTTCGGTCAGCTTCTCTGGATTTACCATCTTGAAGTTGCAGTCGCCGGGTCGGTAGTCAATGAGTTGCTTCTCAGCTGCCCTCCTCAGCGCCAGCTCGGCCTCCGCACAAGTCGGGACCACAATGTAGTTTGACTTCTTTAGCCTTTCCAGATTCTCTTGAGCCGCTGGTACATCCATCTTGTTCGCAACGATCAACATGGGCTTGGCAATTTGCCTGAGCGTGTCCACGAACGTCAGGAAATCCTTGTCGCTCCATGAGGTTGGCTTGTCAACGTTCAGCCCAGTCCTCCTAGTGGCTTCCAGAATGTGTCCTCTTCTTATTGACAGGCCGCTGAGCCGTTCTTCAAATAGCGTGAAAAGATCCTTTGATTCGGTCTCGACGGTTCTGGCGACCTTCGGCCAGTCTTTTCTCAGTATGTTTGCCATCCACATAGTGATCTCATTTTCGAGGAATTTCACATCTTCTAGAGGATCGTGCTCGCCGGGTCTGCACAGTCTCCCCTCACAGTCTGTTCCGCCAGAAGCGTCGATTATGTGAATCAACGCGTCTGCCTTTCTGATTTCGTCGAGGAATTGGTTACCCAAGCCTCTGCCTTCCCAAGCCCCGGGGACAAGGCCCGCGCAGTCAATAAATTCCACGGGAATGAGCCTGACTCCATCCATGCACAACGAGTTGACGGGAGTGTCAACAACGCCAAACTCGTCATGTACACAAGGCGTGCGTACATATCCTCTCCCCCTGTTAGGCTTGATGGTCGTGAAAGGATAGTTTGCGATCTCGGCGGGCGCCAACGTTGCCGCGCAGAAGAAGGTAGACTTGCCTGTGTTGGGTTTTCCAACAATTCCCAGTAGTTTCGAGTAAGATTTTTGCGTCCAGATAGCCTCCAAAATGCTGGTTACACTTCGATGATGATTTGCCTTCCTAGCCTAATATTCGTCTACAATAGGATATAAAGCTGGAGATATTCGGCGCCAGTCTCCATCGCCATAGAGAGCGTGTACACTGAATTCACTCTGGCGACGCAAGCGCTTTGTGGCAACGTGACATCGGTCGCCAAGTTCTTCTTCGGCATTCTGTGATGATATCGGTTCAGGAGAAACAGCACAACAAGTACAGTCGAGACAAGGGTGGCAAAGAACAATGCGCCCAAGAATGCCACAAGCTTCAAGGCTTCGTCTAAAGCTTCATCTGCGCTCGTCGCGGCGTCAGTAGCGCATGATTGAGCAGCCTGTGAGTCTGACTGAAAGGTCTCGATGACTCCTTGCAGTTGGGTCTCGCTCTCGACGAGTTTCCGTTGTGTCGTTTCTATCGCAGAAGACGCGAGCACATACGCTCCGAGGGTTTTTGCCAGTGACAGGACGAGCTTTGCTTCACCTAGCTTCCCGATGGCTTTCGTGACATTTCCCAGAGGAAAACCGCTGAAGACATTGGATGAGCGAGTCTTCAGTGACACCGATTGCTCTTGCTCCACATACTGCTCGTCTGGGCCTGATGTATAGTTGAAGAAAACATTGGAGTATGGAATTTGATCAGAGACACTCTGAAGTGAGTTGAAGTGCCTGAAGTCCAATCGGTCGAAGAGCTTCCATGTGGCGTCGACGGGTGTCCAACCGTACTCCTCCAAGTAGTACTCGGCCCACATGTGCCCGTTTTCCACAGTTTCGCCAACGAGAGAGAATCCGAAGCCAGTCTGTATCCTTGCAGGAATACCGGCTACTCGACATAGGGCAACGAAAAGGTAGGAGTATTCGGAGCAGTCACCAGTCTTGTTCTCCAAAGCCCACAGGGCCCCTTTTTCATAGTCCTGAGCCGCATAGCGAACATGTTTGATCACGAAATCGTATATTCTGGCCACCTTCTGGTGAACACTGCTTACATTTCTAGTGATATCTAGGGCTGCCGAGACTATCGCCTGTTCGTCAGATTGCACGAGTTCCTCCGGCTGGGTATATCTCTTGTACAGGTCCGAGCTGCTGTTGTATGATGGTATTTGGCTCGCGCTGACTAGGAATCCGGTCGTGAAGGAAAGGACGTCGTAGTTTACTTCAATAGCGATTTCCGCGTTTCTCTCCATCACAATATCATGCCAATAGGCACACGTGTTTTCAGAGTCATCTCTAAGGATCGTTGGCTGACCAATTGTTGATATGATGTTCCGCAGTAAGACGTAGTGAAGGGCCGTTTTGTTTGTGACTAGCGGGATGAAAAGCTTTCCGCCCATGATCTTGTGGGCAGTTGGGTTGGTGAGGAGCACTTTCTGCTGGAGGCCTCCGACGAACGCTTCCTTTATCTCGTACTTCAGAGTGTTCGAATCGTTGTCTTGCGCATGAATCGGTGATGCTGCTCTTTTGCTTGTACAAGAAATGGAACCTGTCAGGCACAGGAAAAGCGTGACGTAAACAATCATTCTAGTGGCAGACGTTGGCATTCTGGACAATGAAGAACAACAAATCAATATAAAAGCATCAAGGTCTATAAAACATGATTTGAGTATTGGATGGTCGAGAGACACTTGACAGCAGACTTGCCGAAGGAAAGCCTTGTCAGAATGCTGCGAAAGATGCTTGAGATTCGTTTTTTTGAGGAGAAGGTCTTTGAGCTCTATGGACAGAATCTGGTTCCAGGCACGATTCATCTTTATGCTGGCGAAGAGGCTGTTGCAGTAGGTGTGTGCAGCGCTCTGAGGGTGGACGACTACATTACGAGCACGCACAGGGGACATGGCCATTGTATAGCCAAAGGCGCAGACCTGAAGCAGGTGATGGCCGAAATTCTGGGCAAGAAAACGGGCTGCTGCAAGGGCAAGGGTGGTTCCATGCACATTGCGGATTTCAAGATGGGTATGCTAGGCGCGACTGCGGTAGTAGGCGCAGGCCTGCCGATAGCTGTCGGTGCCGGGCTGTCAGCACAGATTAGGAAAACGGACCAGGTTGTGGCGTGTTTCTTCGGTGAAGGTGCGTCCAACCAAGGAACCTTCCATGAGAGCATTAACATAGCTTCTGTATGGAAACTGCCTGTGATTTTTGTGTGTGAAAACAACCTATATGCTATGGGGACGCATCAATCAAGAATAATGAACGTTGGCAACGTGGCTGAACGGGCTAGTGGTTATGGAATTCCCGGCGTGACAGTTGACGGGAACGACGTTTTGCTAGTTTATGAGACTGCTATGACTGCGGTTGAAAGAGCACGAAGAGGCCAAGGCCCCACGCTCGTTGAATGCAAAACGTATAGGCGCAGAGGGCACTCAAGAGCCGATCCAGCCAAGTATCGACCTAAAGAGGAAGTCGAAGAGTGGTTGCACAGGGATCCCGTCATGCTTTTCCAAGAGAAGCTGCTGCAAGGAGGCTTTGTCCTTGGTTCTGAAATCGGGCAGATTCAGAAACAAGTCGCAGGCGAGATTGAGGAAGCAGTCAAGTTCGCTAAGGAAAGCCCGTACCCTGCCCCGGAGGAAGCCTTTGACGACGTTTACGCTTGAATGGAGGCTCATCTACGCGGAGAATAACGATTAGGGAAGCTTTGCGCGAAGCGCTGAAAGAAGAAATGCGTCGAGATCCATCGGTTTTCCTGCTTGGCGAAGATATCGGAAGTTATTGGGGAGGTGCCTTCAAAGTCACTGAAGGACTGGCTGAGGAGTTTGGCGAAGAAAGAGTTAGAGACACGCCCATTTCGGAGAACGCCATCGTTGGCACTGCAGTGGGTGCAGCGGTAACAGGCATGCGCCCCGTGGCGGAGATAATGTTTGGCGACCTCACCGCTCTGGCCATGGACCAGATCGCGAATCAAGCGGCAAAGATGCGTTATATGTTCGGCGGTCAGACAAGTGTGCCTCTTGTGATCAGGGCTCCCTTCGGTGCAGGCGTCAACATTGCCTCTCACCATTCACAGAGTCTTGAGGCATGGTTCATGCACGTTCCAGGACTACTAGTCGCCGTTCCAGCAACAGCCTACGACGCTAAGGGGCTATTGAAAGAGGCGATAAGAGGCAACGATCCGGTGTTCTTTTGCGAGCACAAGCTTCTGTATCCTATCGTGGGCGAGGTTCCAGAAGAAGAATACACAGTTCCTTTCGGGGTGGGTGAAGTGAAGAAAGAAGGCTCGGACGTGACGGTGGTGGCTACACTGTACATGGTTCATAAGGCGCTGAAAGCTGCCAGCGAGCTTGGAAAAGAAGGAATAGACGTGGAGGTGGTCGATCCGAGGACTTTGGTTCCCTTGGACAAGGAAATAATCGTCAAGTCAGTCAAGAAGACCGGCAGGGTAGTCATCGTAAGCGAGGACTGCAAGACCGCTGGAGTGAGCGCTGAAATAAGTGCGGTTGTCGCCGAAGAAGCTTTGGACTACCTAGACTCACCGATCAGGCGAGTGGCAGAGCCCGACACGCCTATACCGTTCAGTCCACCGTTGGAGCAACGTGTGATTCCAAACGAAGAAGCAATAATCAAAGCAGTCAAGGAAGTTGTCGGATAATGGCAACAAAGATAGTGATGCCTAGACTCAGCCTGACAATGAAGGAAGGCACAGTTGGCAAGTGGTACAAGAAGGAAGGCGAAACCGTCGAAAAAAATGAACCGATAGTGGAAATACTCTCAGAAAAGGCGACATATGATCTGGAAGCCCCAGCCTCAGGTGTCCTTCGAAAAATCTTCATCAGAGAAGGCGCCACCGCCCAAGTGGACGAAACTCTCGCACTGATAGCGGCCCAAGATGAAGCACTGGCTGAATCGAGAATAGAGTCTGAAGCGTCAGAAGGAATCGAGGGCAAAGCGGAAAAAGCTCTGGCCTCGCCCGCCGCGAGGCGGCTGGCCCGCGAGCTTAATGTAGAAGTGTCTCTCGTGAAGGGAAGCGGGCCCGAGGGGAGAATCGTTGAAGAAGACGTTCAGAGATTCGCTGATGAACTCCATCGATCTCAGGTCAGAATCAAAGAGGTCATTCCGCTGGATGGGTTTAAGAAGGTGTCTGCAGAACGCGTTTCCACGAGTTTCAAGACGGCACCGCACAGCACGCTTTTCATGGATGCTGACATCTCAAGGGCCTCCGAACTGCATGAGCAGTCTAAGGCATCCTACACTGCCATAGTGCTGAAGGCCGTGGCAACAGCGCTGAAAGATCATCCTTTAGCCAACTCTACGTTGGCTAAGGACAAGATAGAAATCTTCGAGGACGTGAACATAGGAGTGGCCACCGCGACTGCACAGGGTCTAGTCGTTCCAGTCGTGCACGATGCATGTGGGAAGAACCTGCAGGAAATCGATAACGCTGTTAACGAACTGGCGGAGAAGGCCCGGAACGCGAAACTGACAAAAGAGGACCTGACAGGAGGAACTTTCACGATAACCAACTTGGGTATGTACGGTGTCGAGTTTTTCACGCCAATCATCAACCCGCCAGAGGCAGCAATACTCGGGGTTGGAGCGATAAGAGAAAAACCTGTTGTGATCGATGGAACAGTCCAAGTTAGACCGATGATGGGATTGAGCCTTTCGTATGACCACAGAATAATGGACGGCGCCCCAGCGGCCGACTTCCTGCGGAAGGTCAAAGAAGAGATTGAGAAGGCCCTAGTCACTTGACGTTAGGCTAGGGGGCCTCGTCTTCCACTTTTTGGAGAGTCTCAGCGACTTCCTTCAGGCTCCTCTTGGCAAGTTTCAGTCTCACGTCTTTGACCATTGTGACGCCTCGACTGCTCACTATTGAACCTGCCCAGACAGTTATGATAAAGATGAAGAAGATTAGGCAGACATTGCTGAAATCGGTGGCTGCCACGGCAAATCCGTCCTCGCTTGTTGACATCGGGATCAGTAGAGGGATGCGTGTTCCATTGAAGAAGATGGAAAGCGCCAGCACTGCCGGAAGGACTATCAAGATTAGTCCTATGACGAGCAGTGTGTAGCCAACGGTTTTCTCCATTTTCTGTGCTTTTTCCAGGTTCATGGCAGAAGTGTCTTTTCTCGGCTATTAAAGGATTTATGTGACTGTCCTCTAGAAGACAACAGATTCCCAGCACCATGTTTTGGAAAGTCTTAAGTGCCCAGCTGCAGAACACGAGTTGAGCCCACATGAGAGTCGCTGTCTATCATAGTCAGCAGGACACAAGGCTTGAGGACATGCCTATTCCAGAGATCGCCGGAGACGAGGTTCTTGTTGAGATGAAGGCCTGCGGCGTGTGTGGTTCAGACCTCATGGGCTGGTATCTGAAGACACGTGCTCCCCTCGTTCTGGGGCATGAACCAGCAGGGATAATTGCAAAGAAAGGAGACATGGTCAAAGGCTTCGGAGAAGGCGATAGAGTCTTTGTACATCACCACGTTGCTTGCCTGACGTGCCACTATTGCCTTCGTGGAGACTATACGGTGTGCGAGCAATTTCACAACACAAGTATCCAACCTGGAGGGTTTGCCCAATACTTCAGAGTCCCGGCGCCGAATCTTCAGGTAGACACTCTCACGATCCCAGAGACTGTGTCTTTCGAGGAAGCCACGCTTATTGAGCCGGTAGCCTGCTGCATAAGAGCCATAAACAAGAGCGAGTTGCGGACTGACGATTCGGTTGCCATAATCGGCGCAGGGACCACCGGAATTATCCACACTATGCTATCGAGGCTTCTTGGGGCTTCACGCATTATTGTCAGTGATCTCTTTGATCATAGGTTGGGCACTGCCAAGAAGTTCGGCGCAGATGTCATAGTCAATCCGCAGAGAGAGAGCTTTGCCGAGGTAGTTCGTGGCGAGACTGACGGGATAGGTGTTGACTTGGCGATCGTCACCGCGCCGAGCCTCAAGGCTTACAGAGCAGCGTTAGGCGTCTGCCGCAAAGGCGGGAAACTCCTTGTTTTCGCGCCCACCGCACCAAGGGAAAATCTGGGCACGAGTCCGAAGGAACTTTTCTTTTCCGAAGTCCAAATAGTTCCGTCGTATTCGACTTCACACCTGGAGACAAGACAGGCGCTTGACCTTATTCGTTCTGGAAGAATAAGAGCCAAAGATCTGATTACCCACCGCTACGATCTTGAACATACTGCTGATGCATTCAGAACTGCAATGGAAAGCAACGAAAGCCTGAAGGTTATAGTTTTGAATGGTGACTGAAATGAGGGCCGCAATGCTCTACGGCATAAGAGACCTGAGGCTCGAGGAGATTGAGACTCCCAAGATCGGGTCTGGAGAGGTTCTCGTCAAGATCAAAGCAGCGACAACCTGCGGAACTGATTTGAAGATACTTCAAAGAGGATACGTTGAAAAGGTCATCAAGTTGCCCACAGTCTTCGGTCATGAATGGGCAGGAGAGGTCACTGAGGTCGGTGATGGTCTGGAATGGCCCGAAAAAGGGATGCGTGTCCGTGCGGGAAACAGTGCACCATGCCTGCGCTGTAGCATGTGCCAGAAAGGCAAGTACAACCTTTGCGAGAACATGATTTGGCTTTGGGGAGCCTACGCGGAATACATCAAGGTTCCGCAACGTGTGGTTTCGGTGAACATGCAGGAGATTCCGCCACATGTGTCCTACGAGGAAGCTGCAATCGCCGAGCCATTGGCCTGTGTGTTGCATGGAGTTGAAGAGGCACGCACGAAGCTGGGCGACACTGTGGCAATAGTCGGCGCTGGCCCGATAGGATTGCTACACCTGATGGTTGCGAAGAAGACAGGCGTTGAGAAGGTGATCATGATTGACCTAGTCGATGGAAGGTTGAGCTTTGCGCAAGACCTTGGGGCAGATCAGATTGTCAATGCTGCAAGAGAGAACGTCGTTGATAGAGTCAAACAGTTGACGGGCGGATATGGCGCAGATGTTGTGGTTGAGGCGATAGGGTCGCCTGTGACTTGGGAACAGGCTTTGAGGCTTGCTAGGAAAGGAGGAACGGTGCTCGAGTTTGGCGGCAGCCCACCGGGAACCCATGTTCAACTGGACACAGAGATGCTGCATTATGGAGAAATGACGGTCATGGGAACGTTTCATGCGACTCCTTTCCATTTCAGAAAAGCTCTGAACCTGATAGCGTCACGTACGATCGATGTGAGGTCACTCGTTACTAGAAGGATGGAATTGGAGCAGATCAAAGAAGCCTTCGAGATATTGTCGACTTCCAAAAGTGAAATAAAGATCAGCATACTTCAATAATCTTCACAGTATCACCTTATTTTCTCTTCCTCAGGAACATCAATCCGCTTTTTGGCATACGTATTCGAACCCTACCTTCTAGTAGCTGTGTTATCTCTTCCTCTGTCGTTGCGGTCTTCACGCGGAAGTTATTGTAGCGCGCGCATCGGACGCGTTTGCGGGTCTGAAGAAAAGGGGGTTTGTGTTGTTGGAGACTTCGCCATGAAGACTAGAAGAACTATGTGTTTCGTAACCCTCGTAAGGCTCCGGGGCCACTCTTCCGGCTCTGCTATCTCTTCCTGATTGAACGTGTATAGAGAGCACCCCAGATGATAACGAAGGCTAACGTAAGCCAGAAGATCAGCACCAACATCTGAGCAGCGTCTAAGGAAATATCTTGAAACATTCTTCTCCCAATTAGTAACGAACTCAAGGACGCCTAAAAGCAACGTTTCCAAACCCGAAATGAGGCTTGGAAGGCGGGTATTCTAGAACGCGACATATGCCTGCCCTAACAACAACCGTTTAATAAGGAGTCGCGTTCTACTGCTTAAGTCCGAGGAGGAGAAAGGAGAAGGCTTCCGTCATCTTCTCATCTTTTCTCTGCCAGAAAATCCGTCACGGCTTGTGTTTTGCATGACTTGACTCGAGGATCATAGCCATAGTACCATGCTGTCCAACCCGCGTAGAACGAGGACTTGCTTTCCTTCCTCTTCCTGTAGTACCAGAGAAGCAGCAATAGCATCAATAAGAGCAAAAGCAGCAGCAACAGGAGCCAGTAGAGCCAATCTGGCATGAACAAGCCTCCCGGAGCAACTCCAAATCTCACCTCTCCATCAACAAACGTGTTGTCTCCCACAAGCGTCTCGCCCTGAACAGGCTCCGCATTAGCACTCAAAGTGTGATTGCCAGCCGAAACGCCACTCGTCTGCCAATGGAAAACCATCGTGCGCTCAGCGCCAGGCACCAAACCCTCAACGTGCAGGACTCCGGCCACACTTCTCTCATCATAATATAGAACAACGTCGAAAGACTCAGCCTCAGTTCCCTTGTTCCAGATAGTGACATTGACATCGAGATAGTCGACAATGTACACGAACCGAGACAGCGGAACAACACTCGTCACGGCAACATCATGAACCGACGTAGCTGGCGTGCGAGCCTTCACCTGGACCAAACCATCAACATAGAGATTGTTATCAAGGTTCTTTTCACCTGCCACGTTGCTTGCTCTTGCGCTGATTGTGTAGTTGCCAGCAACTACGCCCTTAGTGTCCCAGTCAAAAACCACCACCATCTGCAAACCAGAACCCAAACCCTCAACCAGCTGCACCGCGATGACACTCGAACCATAGAATGCTGTAACATTGAAAGACTCGGTGTAGTTCCCATTATTCTTGATTATTACATGGATTTCGATAACATCGTCGACATAAGCCAATAGTGAAGATGGGCGAACACTCAAGACGGCATTGTCGTGAAATGTGCTAGGCAAAACTGGCTTGGATCTGACCTCAACCAGACCATCAACAAAAGCATTGTCCGAAAGGTCAGTCTCACCCGGCACGATATCAGCTACCGCGCTTAACAGGTAGAAACCGTCTTGGACTCCCGAGGTGTTCCAAACAAACTGCAAGGATATGTCCGAAAAAGGCGCCAATTCGAGAACAGGTATCGTGCCGATAAGCGTGTTGTTGCAGTATGCGCGAACGTTGAAGGACGCGGTTCTCCACCCTTCGTTTCTAACGTCTACATCGACGTCAACAGCAGCGCCATCGTATGCCAATCTGCTCGAAGGCTGGACACTTAGAATCGCAACGTCCCCACTTATGATTAGAAAACTTGTGGAGACTTCGGGGCAGTACGGCATACCACCGAAAGCAGGAGGCGCAGTGTAAGCACTTGCATATGCATGGGCATCGCCAAGAAACGTGCTCTCGGGTATAAACAGAGAACTGCGTGAACACACGAGAACACCGTTAGGCGGAACCGCAAAATCATCCACCTCCGTCGAGTCTATGCACGTTCCATGCTCATCACGTATCATAATAGTCAGCGTAACCCTTTTCTCCACAAAAGCAATACTTCGCAGAACAAGCTCCGTGCCAACAAAGCTGTTCGGTGTGAAATTTCCTTGATACCTATGATGTTCATCAACAGTCCTTATGGTAACTATCTCCACGATCCAGCCAACTCTGAACGAAACCATGTCGGTGAGAATCGACTCGCCAATCTGTGCATTTCCATAGATAGTCCACCAACCGAAAGTGCTTACGTTGACATAAGGCAAGCGAAAGTCCATCATAACCATTCCATTCTCGTCTGTGAACCCCGACCTGAAGAAAACTATGCGTCCGTCTGGGCTGTCTGGCCCCACCGCCTCAAACGTAGCTGGAATCCCTTGCGCAGGATATCCGTTGTATGTTACCAATGCAAAAACCTGAACCAGCTCCCCTAGCGCAAAAGCGTCACTCGACACATTTGAGCCTTTTCCACAGTATGGTTCTTTCTGCGTAAAGACATCGATCTTGCCTCCAGAACCCATCGAAAGCGCCCCTCCAATGCCTGGAGGTACAGAAAGAAGAATAATCACGACCAGCGCAAACGCTACGACTAACCCTTTCGGAGTAGCCCTCATCGTCATCAATCAAGTAATCAATGGGAGATTACTTTAACAAATATTCTGTAATCATGAATATTACTAAAAAAGACTCCTCCACGAAAATAGCGCGCGCTATCCCATAAAGGAAGGCTCTGCCCAATTTCCATGTCCTTTCCATGTTCCAGACCGCAAGACAGAAGCCACACACCCTGTTACTGAATATCCCAAAAAAGATTTCCATGTGCTTTGCAGATGTTCGTTGTTTGCGACGCTAAAGCCACACATGTCTGAGGCGAAAAGACCATGCACAGAGCGCGCTCGGATGGCTTGCCAGCCCAATTCCAGCTCAGAGACAGCCGAATTCTCCCGTATCCCAAAGGCAAATCCCGAGGGTGTATGTGAATGGGATTGGTATAGGCAAGTTTCTAAGGAAAAAAGTCCATTAGCGCGCGATTTCTCCCGAGACTCCCTGTTATTTCACAACCTGTAGCGCGCAAGGCTTATTTCGCGCACGCGCTTTATGGTTTTCTCATTGCGGAGAGGAGTTCGGGTGGCTAAGTATGTTTTCATAACTGGCGGTGTGTTGAGTTCGGTCGGTAAGGGTATTTTGACTTCTTCCATCGGCAAGATGCTTCAGGCTCGGGGCAGGAAGGTCACGGTCATAAAGATTGACCCATACGTGAACGTTGACGCTGGCACGATGAATCCGTACATGCACGGCGAAGTCTATGTGACTGATGACGGAGGCGAAACAGATCTTGACCTAGGCTGGTATGAACGTTTTCTCGACCTTAACTTGAAGAAGGAAAACAATCTCACGACTGGCCTCATTTTTAAGACGGTCATTGAGAAGGAAAGACGCGGAGACTTTCTGGGTAAGTGCGTACAGATCGTTCCACAAGTGACCAACGAGATCAAGAACAGGATTCGCGGTGTCGGAAAAGATGCTGGCGCAGACGTGGTCTTGACTGAGGTCGGCGGGACGGTAGGAGACATCGAGGGCTTGCCGTTTCTCGAGGCGATTCGCCAAATGCGCCTTGAGGAGGGATACGAGAACACGCTGTACGTGCACGTTGCCCTCGTGCCTATTCTGGATGTCACGAAAGAGATGAAAACAAAACCTCTTCAACACAGCGTCAATGAACTGAGGCGCATCGGCGTCCAGCCGGACGTAATCGTGGCAAGAAGCCCTAGGATGATAAACAAGGAGGCCCTTGAAAAAATCGCGCTGTTCGGCACAATACCGGAGAATGCTGTTTTCTGTTCCTACACGGTTGACTCAACCTATCAAGTTCCGCTTATTCTGGATGAGCAGGGCATGGGTGAATTCATCGCTAAGAGGTTGTGCCTTCCCGAGCGCAAACCAGACTCTAGAGAGTGGAGGAAATTCGTAGAAGCCATAATCGACCCCAAGCACGAAGTCAAAATCGCCTTGGTCGGAAAATACGCCGGTCTAACAGACAGCTATGTGAGCATGAACGAAGCGCTACGTCATGGAGGTGCAGCGTGCAAAGCCAGAGTGTGTATCCAGTATATCGAAGCTGAGACCTTCGAAAGGAACCCTGACAAAGTTGAGGCTCTGAAAGACTTTGACGGGATATTCGTTCCTTACGGCTTTGGGCCAAGAGGCACTGAGGGAATGATAATGGCCATCCGACTCGCCAGAGAGAACAACATTCCCTTCCTTGGAATATGCTACGGGTTCCAGCTTGCAGTAATAGAATTCTCGCGCCACGTATGTGGCCTAAAGGACGCAAATAGTACCGAAATCAATCCTGAATCTCCGAAGCCAGTGATTGACCTGATGCCCGAACAGCGTGGAGTGGAAATGAAAGGAGCCACGATGCGCTTAGGCGCACACAAAGTCATCGTCAAGCCCAACACAATGGCTTATGCTCTGTATAAAGAACGGGAGATCTACGAACGGCATCGTCATAGATTCGAGGTAAACTTGGACTACTTGGACAAGCTTGAAGAGAAAGGCCTCGTTTTCTCCGGAAAAAGCACAGACGGCAGACGCATGGAGATACTCGAACTGCCTGATCGCTTCTTCTTTTTCGCGTCGCAATTCCATGGGGAATTCAGAAGCCGCCCTGCAAGGCCAGACCCAGAGTATTATGGCTTCATCAAAGCTTGTCTGGACAGGAAGCTAGGAAAGTCTGAGCTTGTCCTGACCAGCTGATCGGACCAAACTCAGGCCGCGCGCGTTAAGAGAGTCAACCAATGAGCCCTTCGATGCAGTATGAGTCAGCTGTTACCGTCTGCTCGCGCGCTTGACGACCCATGGAACCACCCACAAATACGCCACGCCGTAGAGCTTGCTCCGGGTGCAAAGAGCGAGCATGACTACAGAATCATCACGGGCTGAGGCTTCCGTATCCTCAGCTCGAACTTGATCACTTCACCTTTTCAAAATGGACAACGTACACGAGTTGGTCTTCGTCCCATTCTCCGTGTTCCTCTTTCCAAATCCTCTTGAACTGCTCTAGCGCGTGGCCGCCTTCTCTTTTCGCATCTTCTTCGTCGAAGTACTTCAGTCGTTTCCTCTCGACGGACGTTATGCGTAGATCTGCGATTCGAGGCTCCCAAATTGCAGCATGAACCACTGCGCCAGCCTTGACCTTTGGGTTCGGAATGGTTGTTGTGGAGGTCTGCGTCTTCTTGCCTACGATCAGCGGTTGCTTATCTGCTGCGGTGAATTGCAGAACGTATGGAATATCCTCGACTTCCTCGATGACCTCCTCGACGGGTTTCTCAGGCTCAAGGGCCACTCTCCTGATCACTTCCGTCCTTTCCTTGACGGGCATATGCTTCTCTGCCAGCTGCCTGATCACTTCGACCCTCTTCTCTGGTTCCTGAACCGACCGACCCACTCTCACAGCTGTGAGATAGTCAATCTTGCCCTCTGGCACTTCACCAGAAACCGTGGAAGGCGCAACGTATTTCTGGGCCTCCTGCGGGACCACTTCAACCGTTCTCAGCCATAGAGAGACAGCGTCGCTGCTTACTCCGATCTTTTTGGCTATTGCGGCTTGTGATGGGTATTTTTCCGTGCAGTTCTCCAGCAGGTATTTGCACACTCTTCCCTTTTCTACGGCATTGAGCTCTTCTCGTTGAATGTTCTCGATGAGGTTGAGCTGAACTACTTCATCGTCACTGAACTGTCTCACGATAGCAGGAATGGTTTCAAGTCCGGCCTGCTGTGAGGCCCGATACCGCCTTTCTCCCACAACGACCTCGAACTCGCCACCAGAAGGCCTGACGATGATCGGTTCGAGCAGCCCGACTTCACGAATGCTGGCGGCAAGCTCATTCAGACGAGCAACATTGACCTCCAATCTTGGGTTGAGCTTGCTTGGACGGATATTCTTGGTCTCGATTTCTCTTAGGGCGTCAGACATATAGCCTTCACCAGACCTGTTATTGATTAATCGAATGTGTTTCTCTATTTAAGAATTGCAATCACGAATCCCGATTGGTCTAAAGGAATGCCTTGAATTGGGTTTCGACTATAGTCCTATCTGCGAGGCATATTCCTTCAGACCGTTCATAGCAATCTCGAAGAACTTATCCCTCGGAATCCCGATTTCCTCGCAGACAACTATCCTTTCTCTTTCTGCGCCTCTTGCGAAGTCTTTGTCATTGAATTTTTTGGCCACTGATTCGACTCTTACGTCGGCCAACTTCTTGGAGGGCATCACCAGCGCGCAAGCCACCAGCAACCCTGACATGGCATCGCTCGCAATCAACGCTTTCTCCATACGATGTTCTGGCATGATTCCCGTATATTTGGAATTGTGGGTCTTTATCGCTCTTATCAGCGCGTCAGGCACGAGCCCTTTGAGCGTTTCTTCAGCAAGCAACCCGTGCTTCTCTGGATCAGCCTCGGTCTTCTCATAGTCAATATCATGCAGCAACCCCGTCAAACCCCATTCTTCCTCGTTTTCATCGAAATGTCTCGCCACGCCTCTCATTATGGCCTCTACTGCAAGCATATGATAGACAGCATTCTTTCTGCTGACATTCTTTTTGACCAAGTCAAAGGCTCTATCTCTCGTCAACAAGGCCCTCGCCCAGAACCTTCACTATACGACCGTTCCTTCTTAAGCTGTTCGTCGCATCCACAAGTGCTAGTGGACTGGAAACCTGTATCTAGAGATTCGGTTCTCTTCCTGCGCTTCTACTCAGATTCTCCATACATCTGATTTGGGCAGAGTAGTTCTGGATACTTGCGGCGGAGCGAGAGGCGAGCGGTGTAGCAAAGGTGGCAGGCGTCAGCGTAGGTTTGTTCGTGGCTCAGGTTGTGCTTCTCGATTAGCGCTACTGGTCCTCCTCGAATCAAGGGTTCGAGGATCGGGTTTTTGTAGGGATTGTATTCTTCGACTATTCCTGAGAATGGTTTTCGCCATACGTTGCCAATCGAAATGCCTTGACACACGTGCACATGCCCGAATGGATCAACGTGCACCCGTTCCTGTTTGTCGAAATTCTCGTAAGGGCATTTCGTGAACTCATGCCAATCCTTCCTGCCGGCTTTCCCGGTGAGCTTGCTTGCCGCTCTTCCTCTGTACATGATCTCCCACGGGGCTATTTTCACGCCTTCGATCTCGCTGGGGCAGGGAGTCCAGGCATCTGGATGCTTGACTGCGATTATTCCCGCTTTCATGTTCAGCGATTTTGCGGCTCTTAGGGCGTTCACCACCGGCTCGGTGTTCCAGCCATCGCCATGGTAGAGGTCGCTACCCACAGTCAATCCAATGCTCTTGCCTCTAGCCAGCGGAAGAAGCCATTTCTCCGCATCCTCCTGACAGGTGGCCCAGTAGCAGTTCGTGAGTACCTCCACGCGGAAGCCTAGATTTGCGGCTATTTCAGCAGCCTTGACCATGATTGGATAATACAGAAACGGTTCGCCGCCTTCAAACGAGACGGAATCTACAGTTCCCAGCCTCTTGGCCTCTGCTAGCAAAGCCTCCATTTGTCCAAGCTCGAACGTGCCCTTGGCTTGTGGATTCCCCCAGACAAAACAGTGATCGCACTCCAAATCACACTTGTACGTAAGCACAAAGTGAACACCATTCAACCTCAACTGAGTTCACCATCTACAACTAGCCCGAAAGCATAGTTAAATCTTGACGTTGAAGGCGAGAGTTTTGGAGCACAAGGCGCCTATCGTTGGAGTTAGGCAAACTATATAATGGCGCTCCGAGTCCTTTTGAAGTCATTGCCGGTGCCTGCATCCTTGACTTCGCCAAAGTACAGGGTAACCAAGAAGACGTTTCTCTTGCCACTCATCGGGCTCGCGGCATTCTTCATATACATATACATTTTCAACATTGACATTCTCCAGATTATCGCAAAGGTTCGGCAGATAGACCTCGGCTCTTACGTGCTTGCCGCGGCAGCAGTCGTGCTCGACACCCTCTTCTTCACCCTCACTTGGAATTCACTGCTCAGGTTTCTCTCAGTGAAGGTCTCCGCGGCCAAGCTGTACCTTTTCGTTTGGGTTGGAGTTTTCATCGACACAATGATTCCTGCGGAGTCAGTCAGTGGCGAAATCGCGAAGATCTACCTCGTGAACCGAGAACAGAACGGAACCGCTGGAAAAGCCACAGCCTCCATCGTGGCCCAGAGACTGATCGGGATGGGAATAAACCTTGCCACTTTGCTGATAGGAGCAACCTTTCTAGTGTATGAAAGGCAATTCTACGGGACGCTTTTCACGTTGATCCTATTTCTCGTATGCCTCACTGTGTTCTTTCTGGCGTTGCTTTTGCTCCTGTGTTTCAGGGAGAACTGGACATTGCGGTTCATGGACGCTCTTTTGAGGCTCGTGGAACGTGTAAGTCGAGGTCGGTGGAAGGCATCCTATTTCAGAGGGGAACTCATGGAGGCCGCCAAGTCCTTTCACGTGGCAATGAAGGAATACGTTCACGCCCCGAAAACGTTGGCTGCTGCCTTCTTCCTATCAACCGTTTCGTGGGTGCTTGCCTTGCTGGCTTTCTACTTCACATTCGTTTCGATTGGCTACCCTCAAATTAGCTGGAGTGCAATACTTGTGATTTCTTCAATATTCGCAGCTGTGAAGTCCGTGCCCGTAGGCGTTCCGTTCGAAGTTGGCCTGCCTGAGATAACCCTTACTACGCTGCTCATACTCTTTGGAGTCCCTCCAGAAGTGAGCGCGACGGCGACTATCCTCATGCGATTGCTGACTCTGTGGATGAGATTCTTCATAGGTTTTGCAGCGCAGCAATGGGTAGGAATGAGGGCAATCGCAACGAACGGAAATGACAAGACGCTGAGAGATGATGTTTCAAATGGCGTTGAGCATAAAAACCGCGTCAATCCGTGACTTAGAGAGCCTTTGCGCGATCGAGAAGCTCTGCTTCGAGACAGAAGCCTTTACGCGCCAGCAGATCGCCAGTCTTCTGACAGACTATGATTCCATAACGCTTGCCGCACACAAGGGCGAGCGAATCACAGGGTTTATCATAGGCCGCCTGCACATTGAGAGAAACGCACTGACATGCCACGTACTCACCATAGATGTCTTGCCTGACTTCCGCAGGCACAGAATAGGCACAGAGCTTCTGCAGGAAATGGAAAGGCTATTCAAGGAAAAAGGCGCCAAGACTTGCCGCCTCGAGGTTCGAGAGGATAACCCAGCCGCTCTAAGCCTCTATCAGGAACTAGGGTACGAACCGTTCGCCAAGCTGAGAAACTACTACGGTTCGACGCATGGAATATGCCTCAGGAAGGACCTAACCTAGCTTGAGCAGATTAAGTTTCGTCTTCTCATCCAGGCCTCTAATCAAGCTCACGCCCAATCCTTCAACTATGATGAGTTCTGCTGTGGCACCGACTGGAGAATCAGACACTAGGTGCCCGCCGAAAGCCTCGCCTTTTTCGTTGGAGACGATCAGGTGAGTGTGAATCATCACTTCGCCCTTCTGGCTTAGTGCGATATTCCCTATGCCTGAGGCAATTTCCAGTGGGCCAGGCAGGCTGAGGTTTTCGTATTTGCCGCCTTTATAGTAGCCTAGAACGACCTTCTTCAGACTTCCAATCACCACAAAGAACCCTGCCTTGATTCCGCCTTGTTCGATCCTTTTCCTGATTGCCTCAGCCAAGTCCTCGTCCTCAGCGATTCGGTCGAAGCATATCCGTCCAACTCGTCCAGAGAGCATTTCCATTCTTCCTCAAGTCTTCCCTCTACTGCACTGTTTTTATTTGAACCTTGTGGCCCGCCAACGGAGCGAACGAAAGCGCTAAAAACGTGGAAGAACTATTATTCTGATTGTGAAGACATGTTGAGAGAGAAGAGAGAAGGGGAAACGCAGAAACTGGTCAAGGCTATCGTCGTGCTACTGCGCAACACCACATGGCGGTGTGGGAAACTTGAGCGGTTGATAGTGCGGCATTTGGGCAGGAGCCATAGAAACCTTGGCAGGCTTGAAATGCCGGTGAAGGATATGCTTCAATGCTTCAAGGTGACGGGGAAGAAGAAGAACGAGTTTCTGGACGCCATAAGAAGACTGGAAAGAAGGAACATAGTAAGAATCCTGCATCTTGTGACTTAGACGCTTCTGGAGCTTTGTCTAGGATTTCTCTACGATTTCCTTCGCGCTCGCTATCCATCTTGCCGTTGTCTTCGGTGGAATATCCAGTTTCGCAGCCAACTCCTTTGCAGACGCCTCCGATATGTCCGTGACGTTCCTGATGCCTAAGGCCTTCAGCTGTGTCGATCGTTTCTCGCCGATTCCCTTTATCTTTGTGAGCCGCAACTTGAAAGGCACAAACTCCGAGGAGGCTGTCGTTTTCTCTTCAACTTCGCTGGTAGACGCTGGCGCAGGCTCTGCTTCAGGCATTGGAGGCGGCGCGACTACGGCGTCTATAGTTGTTGGAGGCGGAGCTGTCACGGTGATGGTTGAAGGCTTTTCCTTAGGGCGAAGAATGTAGCCTAGGCCCGCGAAAAAGATTCCGAAGCTTACAGTGGTGACCACAGAAACGATTCTTTCGAAGTCGACTGTGAGAACACCAAAGATTGCGGTTACTACGAAAAGGATTATCGCTGCCCCATAGAGCAAATAGTCAGATCGCATTTCTTTTTCTCCCTAGCCCTCTATTTGCTATGGAAGCGTTTAAATAATTTTCTAAAGACATTGAGAGAAAAAGCGAAAAAATAGGATTGTTTGTGTATATATTACTTCAGCAGTTCTGCTTCCGAAGGTGCCTTCTTGATCAGGCCATTGCTCATGAGTAGCTTAGTTGATTCTCTCGCGTTTTGGATAATGGCCTTGGCTCTGTCGTACAGCTCTTGCCTGCTCGGTTTAATCCTTGCAACGCCCTGGTCGATTGACTTCAGTGCACACGCCACAGCTTCGCGTGGGTAGACCTCCCATTCCTCCATCCTCGGCAGAATGTCTTCATCATGCATTCCGCGTTCTTCCGCAAACTTCGCCAGTTCTTGAGCGGCTGCAATGCACATGTCATCAGTGACGGTTTTTGCTCTAACGTCCAAGACGCCTCTGAATATTGCTGGAAAGCCTAGACTGTTGTTTACCTGGTTTGGAAAGTCGCTTCTGCCTGTAGCCACTACGCGTGCTCCAGCTTCCTTGGCTTCCCATGGCCAGATTTCAGGAATAGGATTTGCACATGCGAAAACTATCGAGTCTTCCGCCATCATCGAAACCCATTCCTTCTTTATGGTTCCTGGGCCAGGTTTTGATGCAGCAACGACTGCGTCAACGCTCTTGAAGGCCTCCGTTATGTCGCCCTCTCTTCCTTCCGCGTTTGTTTTCTGGGACAGCTCATATTTCCACGGGTCATCCTCTTTCTTTATGTCCTTCCTGCCTGGGTAAATCACGCCTTTCGTGTCTGCCATGATTATGTTGCCGGGTTTCATTCCCCATCTTATCAGCACGTATGCTGTTCGCAGATTTGCGGCCCCCGCACCGACCAAAGTGACCAGGCTCTCGTTTGGCTTCTTGCCCACGATCTTGAAGGCGTTCATCAAGCCTGCAAGAATCACCGTAGCAGTCCCTTGCTGATCATCATGCCATACTGGAATCTTCAGTCGTTCTCTGGCCTTCTCCAGAACGTAGAAGCATTTTGGCTTCTCAATGTCCTCGAGATTTATGCCTCCAAAAGACGGCTCGATGAGTTCGCATGCCCTGATTATCTCTTCAGGATCCTTTGTTCTTAGGCATATTGGAAAGCCGTCCACGCCTCCAAGGTATTTGAACAACAGGCCCTTTCCTTCCATCACGGGCATGGCTGCCTCTGGACCAATGTCGCCCAAGCCTAGGACACGCGTACCGTCCGACACTATAGCGACATAGTTCCAACGATTGGTGTATTCAAACGACTTGTCCGGGTTTGCCTGTATCTCCTTGCAGGGTGCTGCGACGCCTGGTGTGTACCAGATTCCGAAGTCGGCAGGGCTCGTTATGGAGCATTTTGGCATCACTTGGAGTTTTCCTTCATAGAACTTGTGCATCGCCGGAGCAAGCTGGGCTGGTCTCTTGGCCCTAGCCAGCAACTCCTCCACTGTTGGTTTTCTTTCTTCCTTCTTTTGCTGAACCATAGCAACCTTCTCCTTTTCCGATGAGGTTGATGTCTTTGATATCAGATTTTAAACGTTGCGGTAAGTCATCGAGCGTAGGCCCAAAGGAGTTGATCATTTGGTCTAGCGCGCGCTAGACTCTGCAGAAGCTATGATGATGAATATACTAGTGGGTCTTCCTAAAAAGAAAACGAGCGGTGGCTCTGTTGGAGCACACGCACGCCAATCTAGTATCTTCGGTCTCTGTAGCCGTCTCTTCGGTCTCTTCCGTCTCTTCCGCCGTATCCACGTCCGCCGCCGTATCCTCCGCCGAAACCTCTGCCTCCGCCGCCTCTGAATGGTCGGCTAGGCTGATCATAGACCTGGTTTGAAACATTGTTTTCCGCATTGACTTCGCCAGCAATTGTCTGATCTGAGACTTCTAGAGTGCCATATCTGCCAATGTTCAAGCGGATGTTTCCTCTGAACAGATTCACGTAACCGTTCTTGACGCTTACTACGACGCCCTCGTTCACCTTGGTGATGTTGTCGTCCCAAAGGGTCAAGTAAACGCATCCCGTTTCGTCACCGACCAAAGCGTCGCTGACCTTGTGGGACGCGCCATCTCTGCCTGCTGCAATGTCACGTATCTCGCTTTTCGAAACCACTTTTGCTAGGACGTTTACGGCTTTGGAGTCCGGCGTTAGTTGGCCGACTTTAACGTCTACAGGTTGCCTGTTTCCTGAGAAACCTTCTACTGCCAATTCCTTTCAACACCTTATGTATTTGACAACACAGACTACCTTCCTAGGGCACTTAAGGCTTTTGGTAATCTGATACTGTTAAGTATAGCGCGCGCTCGCCTTGTATCTGTGGAACAAGGATGCCAAAGCTAATGTGATTACTGCAGTTACTGACGAGGAACTCGCCGATTCCAGACACAGTTGGGGAAAGATAGGTTTCCTTTCAAGATTCATCATATTCAGCTATTCCTATGGAATTTCAACAGTATCCGAAATCCTGAACAGCCATTCCCTCAACGGTAACGAAGAGAATGAAACGAAAATAAAACTGCCCAAAACTGAAGTTAGCATCGAATTGCCTAAGGAAATTGCAGACAAGCTAGACCCCATATCGACCAAAGTAGGAGAACAATTTCGTCTTTATGGATTCAGAGCGAAGATAAACTTCAGAAGTCTTCTTAAATGCTTAGCATATCGAAACAATCAAAAAACCGTTACTGACGAGGAATTCCAAGACTTTCTCAAACTAGCGGATTACATGAGCTTCGACTACAATCCAATATGAGAGGTGAATTCTGATGGTCAAGAGAATAGCGGTTTACGGTTCTTACGAGGCAAAGGCTCCAGTTAAGCAAAGGTTTTGGATGAAACGCAAGGATGGGATTCGTCAAAGATACTGGAAAAAGACGAAACAGACAAAGACTGTTGAAATGAAAGGCAGATACGAGTCTGAAGGTTCGGGAAAAGAGCTTTACAAAGCAGTGGTTAGGGCTCATCAAATGATGCCAAAGGGTTTTGTTGATGTTTCTGCTGAAGAGTTCCTGAAGCATCCTGAAGCTTACGGTTTTGAGGGTGAGTGGATTGACCGAGAAGTCGAAAGCTAGTCCTATTCTTGGCTTCTCACACTGAGACAGTTAAGCTTGACTTCGATGAGACCTCTTTCTCTTCAGTCAGATACTGGGCTTCAAGAACGATGAAATGGTTCAAGCTTAGAGGCTTTGTTATCCTTAGGTCAAGTGAAGATCACTATCATATTATGTTTGACCGCAGAGTTTCTTGGGAACAGAACATGCGAATCGTAGCTTGGGTCGCCCTCTTATCGCATAACAAGGGTCTAGCCAAATGGTTTCTGATGCAATGCATTAAGGGTTGTTCAACCTTGAGAGTGTCGTTCAAGCATGAAAAGCCTCCGCCGAGAATTGTGCATCGCCAAGGCAAACAAGACCAAAACGTCAAAGATTTTCTTATATATAGGAGAATAATAAGGAAAATGAGTGCAAAACTGCAGAAAAACCACGAATTTTGAGTGTTTTCTCCATGGTATTTGAGAGGACGTGTGCTCTAAATGACGCCTAAAAGACGCCTAAAACACCTTTCTGATATAGTTGTGAGTGGAACACGCTAGCGCGCGTTTTATCGCAACGAACAGGCCTCTAGTTCGTGTCCACTCATTCTCTCCAAGGAACTTGATTTCGTTGTATCCCGCCAGATTGAAGCCTTTAACATAGTCTTCATAGTCTGCTGCTATCATCTTGTGAATTTCCTTTGTATGCATGATTTCTCCGTTATTTCCAATCAAATAGTGAAAGTGGACTAACCAGTGTGACCCCGTAAGCTTGCTTGTACCCATTCTCGCCAGCTTTGTTTTTTCATCTTCATAGGTGTCAAGTGCAAAGTTTCCTTTTCGAAAATCTTTCTTGAAAACCCAAGGCTCAACAAGCGCCAAACCATCGTTGGTAAGATGATCATAAAAGTTTCGGAGAGTTCTTACAAGTTTTCTGAAGTTCTGAACGTAACCTATAGAACTGAACAGACATGTTATCACGTCAAACCTATCTCGCAGCCTAAAATCTATCATGTCGCCAACCTCAAACCTCGCGTTTGGAACTTTTGCCCTTGCGGTGTTGATCATCTCTGTGCTGATGTCTAAGCCTGTGCAACGAAAATGCTGTGAAAGGTACTTCAGATGCTCTCCTGTCCCGCAACCAACATCAAGAAGTGTTTTTGAGGAATTTCTCTTGAACTGCCTTATTATGTTTTGAACAACTTCTGACTCACTCTTGTAATCATTTCTCTTTAGGTAGATCTGGTCATAGTATTCCGCAAAGGTGTGTAGATTGTGTTCGCCCATAACAAGAATTAGAGCGGTTCACATTAAAAGAGGTTATTGGGTTTGGTTTGGATAAAACTTTACCCCCACACACGCGCGCGCGGGAGAATCTACGGTTTGGACGCTGACCCAGAGGCTATTGAATGCGTTAGAGAAAAAGCCGCGAAAGAGGGCTTAACGAACCTGGTCTTGGCGGTCGGGAAGGCTGAGGAGCTCGTCTTCTGCGAAGCTTGCGCTGATTTTGTTTTCTTTGGCATCGTGCTCCACGACTTTGATGACCCCTCAAAAGTGTTGATGAACGCCAAGAGGATGCTGAAGCCCACTGGTTACGTTGTCGACGTCGACTGGAAAAAAGAACCGATGAAGCTAGGCCCACCTTTGGGCATCAAGCTCAGCGAGCAAGAGACCACCAATCTCCTCGAAAGGACTGGCTTCAGGATTGATGGTGTCAGGAAATCTGATTTATCACTACATTATAATGGCAAAGCAATGCTCGTGACTTTGCATTGAAAAAGCGCACACGTCGTTGGTTGGGGTAGAGTTTTAGCGCGCGCGCTCGCCGTAACAATCAACAACACAGGAACCTCACCTGTAACCATCAACGAGGCATGGGTAAATAACGTCAAGAAAACTACCACAACACCATCGTTGCCATCAGGCGGAACGATCGCAGCAAACAGAGGACTCGTGCTAAACATAACCTCGCTCACGGTCACACGAGGCAACAGCTACCAAGTCATACTAGGGTCCTCGAAGGGCAACCAGTTCCACTACTCAGCATACGCTCCCTCTTCATAGCTATCAGCACGCACGTGTTAAGCTTCTTAAGCGCAGCAAGGCGCAATAGAGTAGATGATTTCTAGCGCGCGTTTCACACACGACACCTATGACTTTGATCACGACGTTCTCTTGCAGCATGCCCTGACAGCAACTTATGGCTGTTTTGCAGAAAGGACAGCTTTTCTCTTGCCATAGAACATATATACGGCTACGGCCACAGACACCATCGTGATAGCTCCCATCATCAAAGGTATTGTGAGTGTCTGAAGAGTATTCTGGGCTTTTAGACTTGATACTTAGCGCGCGCGTAACCGTTTACCGTCTGATGGTCTATTGGTTGGGATTGACCTTGCCGAGCGTCACTGGCCAGCTCAGCATTGAGAAACAGAGTACAATTCCCGAAACTGGTGACGTTGAACGTCAGTACTGCTACGGTGCCCGTTCCGTTGAATGAACCAGCCGGGTTCATACATGCAGCCGCGACGAGGTAAAGTCCATGATCCTGGGAGACGTTGTCTCTTGGAATAATTACCGGCTTGTGAAGAATCCCGCCTGGATAGTCTTCAACGCCTATCCGGTGGTCAGCCTTCACGACTCTGAGTATCGTCGGGTCCCAGTTCAGCGTAATTTCAAAGCCGTAGAGGCCTTGAATGTCAGCAACAACAATGCTCACGTTGAACGTTCGATACAGGTCTACAGTGACAGTCTGCGGCTCGACCTTCTACAACTTCAGGTGAGGCCTCAACCATGCCTCCAATAGTAGAAAAAGACAGCATTAAGATCAGAAAACAAGCTTGTGCAAATCTCGGAATTGTACTCGAATACATCAATACGCAACCCTCAGGCATTGATAGCACCTTCAGGCAGCTCATAATACTTACGCAGAACCCTCAATTGGACCCTAGCGCTCACCAAGTCATCAATCCTTTGTCTTTCAGCTCCGACCATCGCGCGCGCTAAGCTCCGGCGTCCCTTCAACAAACCGATAGCGTTCTACGATTTCTTCAATCATTTGTTTGCCGTGTTTCCTTGACACCATGCAAATCTGACCTCTAGTGGGTTCCTATGTCTGTCGAAGCGCGCGCGAATCAAGCGGGAAACATCCCCACATTCTAGCTGTTCTAAGCCTTATTAAAGAAGCGCGACCAGGGTTGTAGCTAGAGAACTCGACGAATCGTAGTTAAGTTGCATGAGAAGACCTGTTCAAAATGTGGGAGAAAATTACCTGCACATGCAAGATTTTGCGAAAGTTGCGGGGCGTTGGTGGAAGAAGACAACCTAAGACACGAAGACATGCTTGGAGGCTCTTATGCGCGTCTCTGGAAGGTTCTTTTCTATCCCCTTGTGATATGCTTTATTGCTTCTGCGATTTTATATTGGCTGGCCCTCGGTTTGGAATATCGGGGATTCATTGGATGGGCATGGATAGGCATGATGACTCCCCTAATCGTTGGTCTTGGGTTTTGGGGATTTATGGCGCTATTTCATCGGAGAGCTTTCCATACGATAAAAGAGTACATGCTATTTTCTCTGATATTTCTCGGAGTGCCTATTGTATTGCTGGTCTATGAAGTATTGGTGTTTCTTGGGCTCCTGCCCTTTCCTGTCATAGAATTCGGCTCTTAGCGCGTGCTACACGCTTGTCGTCATGAAAGAAAAGGGGGTTTGTGTTATTGGAGAAATCGCCGCGCGCGCTACCAAGTCGCTAAATTCCCATTTTGCCCGTTCTCCGTCGTTTCCGTCGGTTTCCCTCATATGTCCGTCTTCTTGTTTTGAGCTTTGTAAACGTCCAAAACGCCGTTCAGGTGAGCGAACAGTGGCAACACAGTTCTGTGGCGTATTGTGACATTTTGTCACAGCTTTTCTCCATAAAACCCTTCCATAAAACTCGGAAAGTGCAGAGGCTGTCAACTGCCCAGAAAACCCAAGCAACCACAAAAGAAAGCCTACGGTGAGCAGGAGAATCGAAAAGTGGGCCGGGAGAGATTTGCACCCAGCCCCAGGTGCAGATGTCACCCGCTACTCCCTTTTCTTGCTGTTTTGCGTTCAACACTAAGAGAGGCTTACACGACTTTCTCTCGCACGCCTCTAGCAGGCGCGCGCTACTGCGGATGGCGGGCCCGCCGGGAATTGAACCCGGGACCCCCGGATTTCTGTGCGGTGCTTTTCGCTTAAAAGTCCGGTGCTCTGTCCTGACTGAGCTACGGGCCCCTTGTGGGGTTTGGTTTCGTTCTAGAAGATTATTGAGGATGTTTTTTAGCGTTTCTGTCCGAGCGCGCGCCGTCATGTCTATTCACATTGTACTGCTTTACGTTGGACATGAATAGCCATATCCTATTCAAGTTCCTACTAATAAGTTGAAAGAGAATCACACAAGCATGAACACCAGAGCGACGAAAGGTCTTGAGAGAAGCGTTCTGTCTCTCCCATGTTTCATGGGGAGTGTTTTGTGGTGTTGCAGTTTTCAATGATATAAAGAGGTCTTCGTCAGAGTGTTTTTATATGGTTTGTTCTCCTTCTTGAATATGGCTTGGGCGATTTTGTGTGTGAGCGATATATGTGGATGTTAATAAGTGTTATTTGGTTTTGGCGCTGAAGGCGTGTGTATGGTGCTTAGATTGATTTCGTGGAAGCAGTCGTTTAGGAGATTAGGCGAGGAGTCTGAGGTTGCGAAGAAAAAGAAGCGAGCTTTGGACAACTTGCTGAGCAGTGGCAGGATTTCGCAAGCAACCTATGATGTTTTCAACCGCGAGATGGAGGAGGCTTTGACGGAGATTGAGAGGCAGCAACAAGTGTTGCAGGAGAAGATGACAGCGAAGGCAGATGATGTTGAGGGGCAGATCAAGACGCTGGAAATGCTGCTGGCGAACTTTGAGATTCAACACGTGACAGGCGAGGTTGACGACGACGTTTACGAAAGGCAGGTGGATTTGCTTTCGGTGGGGCTCGAGAACGCGAGGCAAGAGCTTGACATGGTTAGAGACGCGATTGAGCAGCTTTCATCGGGCAACGCGGCTATGCCGCTAGAGCCAGAGCCGATTGGAGTTCCGAAGGATAACGTTGACGTCGGTGAAGCACCTATCGTAACACTAAAGGACAAGATGCCTGAGCAGCCAGTGGAAGCACAAGCAGACGAAGCGCAACCAGCCGAAACGACAAACGCGGAGATTGCCGGAGAACACAAGGAAGAAACGTAGTCGCGATTTCTCCTTTCCTCTTTTCTTTTTTTAACACGACCTGAACAGTCTTATATCGCGCTATTTGATTTTTCTGGTTTGAGTGTCTAGAGGTTGTCGGATAAGGTTGTGGTTAGTTTTCATGAGAGGATGAGGCAGTATGATATGGGTGAAGGCCATCCGTTTCGCGGCGATCGTTTCGGGAACGCTATGAGGTTTTTCGAGCAGCAAGGCCTGTTCAAGCTGCCTAACTTGGCGGCTATCGTGCCTGAGCCTGCTTCGCGTGAAGATTTGCTGCACGTGCATGATGCAAGTTATGTGGATTTGGTGTTTCGTTTGGCTGAGGAGGGTCTTGCTTACGATATTGAGACGCCTGTTTCGAAGGGCATCTTGGAAGCTGCGATGTTGATTGTGGGCAGCGCAATCGAATGTGGCAAAGCGGTGTTTGAGGGTGAGGCGAAGCGTGCGGTGGCGGTCGGTGGGGGTTATCATCATGCAGGAAGGAGCTATGGTGGCGGGTTTTGCCTCTTCAACGATGTGGCTGTGCTGGTCGAGTTTCTGAGGGCCAAGTATGGCGTGAAGCGGTTTCTTATATTGGATTATGATGTGCATGCGGGGAACGGGACGAGCGACATTTTCTATGCTGATCCGAGTGTGTTGTTTATTGATTTGCATCAAGACCCTCGGATGTTGTATCCTGGGACGGGTTTTGTGCGTCAGATCGGCGAAGGTGAGGGTGAGGGGTTCAATGTGAATGTGCCTTTGCCTGCCGGAACGAGTGATGAGACGTATTTGTGGGCTTTGGGTGAGGTGTTTGTGCCTTTGGCCGAGGAGTATGAACCTGAGGTTATTATTGCGAACGGCGGGAGTGACCCGCATTTTGCGGACATGCTGGGTGGGTTGGGTTTGACAGTTGATGGTTTTCTCAGGCTGTCGACTTTGGTGAAGGAGACGGCTGAGCATGTTTGCGGTGGCAGGCTTGTGTTGTTGTGTGGAAGTGGGTACAATCCTGTTGTGCTGCCTTTGTGCTGGTATGCGCTGGCCGCAGGTGTGGCTGGTGTGAACGAAACAAGCGTCAAAGACCCATATGCTGCGCCCACTGAACCTGCTGAATGTCGCAGGGCAGTTGAGAGGACAGTGGATGAGGTTAAGCGATTGTTGAGGAAGCACTGGAACTGCTTCGGAGGATACGGACTGAACACTATGCCCTAAGGGCGTGTTACTTGTCAGTGAGAGACGGATTTGGGCGGACACTTGGGCTCGCTGAGGATTCTTGCCCCGCGCGCTACCAAAATGACGATAAGTCACCCGTCACCAATGTTTCGCCTCGCGCGCTACTCCTACCTTGTCTATTTGGACTAATAGACCATCTGTTCTTGCCCTTGCAAAGATAGGGAAAAGCAAATCAACTATGCGCAGTTTGTGCGCACTAGGTTTGCTCGTTCAGTCGACCAGATAGGTCTTCCCAACTGAACATCTCGAAGCAGATTAGGGTTTGCGTCTCACGAACATAAGGAGACTTCCTCATCTCCATCACTCTCGCATCCAGGTCCTTCATTGCTCCCCGAAGTATTATAACAAAGTCAAAAGGTCCATGAACAAAATCCATCCTTCCCACCTTAGAGTCAAGAATCAATCCTCTAGACAAGACTTCGTCGCAGAACTCTTTCTCCTTCCCAGGCTGAATCTCTACAAGCACATAGGCGCGCACGCTATTATTCTGAGATGTCATGAGTTTTTGTTCTGTTGGCTACCTCATTATTGTTTTCCTCGAGGCGCGTTCAGCGCGCGAAAAACAGCATCGCGAGGCTTCCTACCACAGATTGAAAAAAGCGAACCCTAAAACTGTCAAGGCTTGCGAAAGAAGAACATGCGAGGCGCATTGGCAACCTCATTTCTGCTGATGAAAACATAAATGCATGGTCATTTCAACAGAATGGAGAGGACTATGAATCCAACTACCGCCAGATACGCGCTTGTCAGGCCGGTCCCCAGCTCATATAATCACTGCGTAAGGTCCAATACTGAAAGGATAGACGTTGAGCTTGCTATGCGACAACATGATGAGTACTGTAAGGCATTGCAGAGGTTGGGCCTCAAGCTTATATGGATTGAGCGGAACGATTCACTTTCAGACAGTTGTTTCGTGGAAGACACGGCTCTAGTACTCGCGGAGAAGGCGATAATCTGCAACATGAGCGTGGCCTCAAGAGCCCCCGAAGTAGCTGGTGTGGTCAAGGTTCTCCGGAAACTGAAGCAGATTTACCATATCAAGCCACCGGCAACAATCGACGGCGGAGACATCCTAAAAGCCGAAGACAAGGTCTTCGTAGGGCTTTCGGCGCGAACCAACATGGAGGCCGCAAACCAGCTCAAGCAAATCCTGGAAGACACAAACCTGCAAATCATACCGACAGAAGTGCATAACGTGCTGCACTTGAAGTCGGCTTGCACTTATCTGGGAGGCAACCACGTCATACTTTCCGAGGGGAATTTCGACACTAGCATCTTGTCGGGCTTGACGAAGATCACTGTCCCGAAAGGAGACGAATACGCCGCTGACTGCCTCGCCGTCAATGAAACAGTTTTGATGTCAAAAGGCTGTCCGAGGACGAGGAGGCTGATTGAAACTGAAAGCTTAAGGACTGAGGAGCTTGACGTGTCTGAATTCAGAAAAGGCGACGGCGCACTGACCTGCCTTTCGATAATATGGTGACTAGCATCTGCTCTGTTTCTTTGTTCGAGGCGAGTATCGGGCTTTAATAGCCGGCTATGCTCACACATGACTGAGGAAGCAAAGGAGGCGCTGGAACTGGAGGACATCGAAAAGATGCGCGAGTTATTTCCGGTCACTCGAAATCAGGTGTTTCTGAATCATGCGGCGTGTTCCCCGTTGCCTGGACGTGTGGCTGAGGCTGTGCGCAGGCACATTAACGAGTTTTCGCGTTTTGGACCTTCACACGAGAACGTGAACGACCTAGGGAAGGAGGCATTCGCCAAGCTTGTCAACGCAAGTGCCGACCAGATCGCGCTGATAGGCAACACTTCCATAGGCATGAACATCGCCGCCAACGCTCTTGCTACTAAGCGAGGTTGGAAGGTCGTGACAACCGATCTAGAGTACCCTTCAGCCGTGTACCCATTTCTCCGAAACGGCCTAGGCCTCAAGGTCGAATACGTGAGGAACATAGACGGCAAGATACGCCTCGAAGATATCGAAAAGGCTGTCGATGATAAGACGGCAGCCGTGGCCATAAGCCAAGTCGAGTACGCGAACGGGTTCCGCCACAACGTCAAGGCGACTAGTGAGATTGCGCACAAGCATGGTGCCTTAGTGATTGTTGACGCTATTCAGGCATGCGGTGCTGTGAGTGTAGACGTGAAACGTGACGACATAGATTTTCTGGCCACGGCGTGCTACAAATGGCTCTTGAGTCCGCCTGGCGCAGGCTTCCTCTACGTCAAACGAGAGCTTGTTGAACGTTTTGAGCCTCCGATGGTGGGCTGGGCCAGCGTGGACCAAAATATTTTCAACACGGCTGACTTCTGGGACATCTGGAAGATGCCCTACGCCAAGACTGCCTCACGCTTCGAGGTAGGCTCACCCAGCTTCGCAAGCCACATAGGCGCACGCGAAGCCATCACGCTACTATTGAACCAAGGCATCGACAACGTCGAAAATAGAATACTCAAAATCACCGATTACCTGATAAAACGCCTTGCAGAGGCAGGCTTCACGCTCCAAACGCCGCTCGAACCGCAGTGCCGCGCAGGCATCGTCAACTTCAAAGTCAAAAACCCCCTAGAGATGGAAAAGGCTCTCGAGAAGAGGGGCATAATCGTCACGGCACGCGCCAACGGCATCAGAGTCTCACCCCATTTCTACAACACGGAAGAGGAACTGGACAGGCTCGTGGAAGAAGCCAGAAAGCTTGAGGCTTAGGCCCATGGCCATTGCAGTGCTCTTCGACCTCGAAGAAACACTCGTAGAGACACCGTGGGTCAGCCACATTGCCGAGTTCCGAGCAGCCACAAGAAAAAAGCTCATTCGACTCGGCATCCCGGAAAGCGTGCTTGAAGGCATCAAACGCTCCACCGTCATGCGCAACAAGGCCGCCGAATACATTCAGACCCGCTTCACCGAGCAGAAGCGGAAAACCTTCATCCAGGAAGTGGTAAGATTCCTCAAGGCCTACGAACTGGATGCGGCACGCAACTCGAAACTGTTTCCGGAAACCGTGCCTACCCTAGAGAAGCTGACGACAATTGGTGTGCCTATGGGGTTGGTTACCAACACGTCACGCGAGGCAGTGGACATCGATTTCAGACTACACGGCATAGGAGGCTACTTCGGCTCAGTGGTCACGCGTGAGAGAGTGGCCAAGCTGAAGCCTGACCCGGAAGGCATCCTTCTGGCTGCTAAAGAATTGCAATCGAAACATGTTTTCATGGTTGGAGACCTCGCCATCGACGTGCAGGCCGCCAAAGCTGCACACGCGACGTGCATCATAGTCAAGAGAAGCCACGGCGACGCCCTCAACCTCAACCCAGAATACTACGTTGATTCCCTCAGCGAGATCCCAGAGATAGTGGGCAAACACCTGGGGGCAACGTCATGCTGACTATACGAAAGATCTGCGAGCACAACAGGCAACCCTTCATAGACGCGATAAGGCACGATGTGGTCAGACACGTGTTCGCCTTCTACGACTTGCAGTACAAGGTCGAGCACACTACTGTGCACGCAGCCTACGAGGGCAACACGCTCAAAGGCTACATACTCGTCTACACCGCACTCGACTACCCAAGCGTCATCCTCGAAGCCGACCCTGAAAACGCACCCAGCCTCCTAAGCCTCGCCCTTCCAGACAGGTTTGTCATGCACGCTGCTACAGAGCTCATGCCAGCAATCAAGACCAAACTCCCCAAGGCAAAGCATTACGTAGAGGACTGGATGCTCGTACGTAAGGGCGAAGCAACCTTCCACAGGTCAGGTCTCGTCCGCAGGCTAAGCACCGAAGAAGACGCCGTCATGCTTGCCGAGTTGCTGTCTACGCGCAGCGACCGCAAACCCAGCGACCTCGCACGGTACAGGGAATGGGTGACCACGCTACCCACCTACGGCGTTTTCGCAGACGGCCGGCTCGTGTCTTACGCAAGCAGCTTCATTCAAACGCCGCATGTGTGGCTGATGTATGGGAAAACTACAGCATATTAAAAAAATAGAAATAGGACTTCCAATAATGATATATTAAGCAATAAATTGAGGAGGTGTTTTGAAAATGGAAACTATGGTCAGCGTAGCATCTAAAGTTCAGTTAGAAGACTATATTGTAAAAGAAGGATTAAACCAAGAAATGCTAGACACAATGACTGACTATCTGCTTACTTTGCGTGTTTCAGACTCGACTAAAGAGCTTTACTTACAAAGGCTAAGGATGTTTGGCTTATGGCTAATCACAAATGGAATAAGGAGCTTTACAAGTGTTAGAAAGGCAGACATCAATCGATTTCTGTCAAACTATGATAAGAACAACACCAAGAATGGCTATATCACTGCACTAAGACCTTTCTATAAAGCCTTTCTAAACAAGCCCGATGTCGTCAAAGATTTGGGTTACTATGCTGAGGAATTGGAGCCTATAACCCCAAGTGAAGTTTTAACACCAGATGAAGTGATAGCAATAGCGCGCGCGCTAAGATAAAAGCGACAATATTCAATGCTAAGAAAATGGTGGAGATTATAGGGCAGTATGGTTCATTCAAAAACTACCTAAACTCATTTCCATCCGTTGATAGCTTAATCGAGAAATTACAAGGATATTATGGCGGGTTCAAAGGCGTTGGAGAGCGTAACGTCTACGAGTTTCTAAAGGAAATCGGATTCTCAACCATAAAACCTGATTTGCAAGTCAGAAAAGTGTTTCTACGACTAGGATTAATAGGCGAGAAGGCAAGTGTAGAGGAAATTGTCAAAATCGGCAAATTGATTGCAGAAGAGACTAATGAAAGACCATGCACCATTGACTGGATGCTTTGGCGATTCGGTAGCGAAGTTTGTAAGACAAAAAACCCATTGTGCGACAAGTGTTCATTAGCTGAATCTTGTTCACATAGAAGAAATCTAACACAGCAATAACCAAGTGGTGACATCTCCCGAAGTCCTTACAAATAGTTGACTTTCCGTTCTATCTGATATACTAAGTGAGAGGTGGACAATCTTGAATATAAGCCTTGTGAAAGAGCGCGCTAGCAGTCGCGCGCGCTATTTGACACTGAGATATAGCAGCATGGTTAGCGCACCTAATGTGAATATGTCTGGCAATAAGGCGAATGGTCCTAGACCAAAGGGTCGAAAACCAAAAATCCAGATCACTAGGGGATTGGAAGCAAGAGCATTAAGAAGAAAGACCCCTGAGAATATTATCAGCCCAATCGTGAACTCTGACCGTGTCTTTCTGTATATGTTAACGTAGGTGAGCAGCAAGAAGACCGAGAGGGTCACGTTGATTGTTGAGACTACTGTCTTTGCCGTGTAGAAAAACTCGATGTCTCCAGGAATATCGCGCGGAGGTGGCAGACGGTGTTCAAAAGGAAAAGGTGGGAACCAAGATGTAGATGCGGCCCAAAGTGCCGACAGGATAGCTACTACTATTAGTGCTACTAGTACTAACAAAATTCGCCCGTTCTTATTCATATAACGCTTCATCTGCTTCACTCCTTATTCTACTTTTTCCAGATTTTCTTCACAATCTCCTCGAACAAAGCATAGTTCTCTTCCATCGCCGAAGACAAGAAGTACGTCTTACCATACCCTTCTCCGGCGGATGTGATTATCCTGTTTTTCTCAAGCACCTCAATGTGATGCCTCATTGTCCTGTAATCCATTCCAAGTTGGTTAGCCAACTGATTTGCATTTTGCGGAGTCTCCTTTAGGATCTCAATCATCTTAGCGCGAGTCACGCCACCTCTAGTGCCTGCGATTAGCCATCCTAGCAAATATCTCAACGGACGTGCACCAGCAGACATCATACCGCTCCGCATAGACTAGGTTTTTCGTTTAACCTACTTGAACTAAGATAATAAACATGTCTCCCAATTTCTCGCCGTCAGACCCAGCTAGAGCATGGTTAGATTGGGAATAGAATTGGGTCTAATCTTGAAAAACTCCTTAATAGCTCACAGCGTTTCAACCGAGTTGAGAAGATTCGGAAAAGAGGTGATTGAAATGGAAAGAAAAGTCAAGACTTTGATGATTTCGACAGTCGTAGCTCTTGCCATATTCGCGGCGGTGGCAGCAATGGTATATGCAAATATCGGAATGAATGGTGCGGCCACTTTGACGACATATGCAGATGAGATGACCAATGATGCAAACAATCTAGCCAATATTACGAGTCCTTGTGGCGATTTCTTCAGAGGCATGCGTGGTCTTCCAGGAAAACATGGCCATGGAATGAGATTTGGAGAGTTCATCACTGCGAGTCAAGAGTTCAAGGACAATGTGATCAACATAACGGAAAGCGACTCTGACGTGCAAGCGTTAATCGCTGAGGGTTACAATGTTACCGGAGTCAAACCGCTCATCAACGCCACGGTTGAGGCAGACGGAACCGTCGCTATGAAAGCGACCAACGCAATAGTCCTATTGTCCCAGAATACAACTGGCAGAGCGACTGTCTGGGTGGATCTAGAACAAGCCAAAGTAACGAGAATAGAGATTCTGTCAATAAAGGTCATCGACAAATCTTGAGCATGAAGCGTTCGAAAGCAATATCAATGCCCTGTTGGTGAATCGCTGGCAAACTAGGACCGAAGTCACGCAAAGTCAACTCTCCCTTTTTCTTTTGTTGCTTGGGCATGAAAACTAGGACCTTTTTCTGCACCATTTTAGCACTTGCTCATGATTACAAACGAGGATTTTGTGGAAATTCGATCAGGTAAGGATTTGGGTCTAATATTGAAAAACCTTTAATAGCTTACCGCGGTTCAGGTCAAAACCCAAGCAGGTGAAAGATTTGGGCACTTTTACAAGGGCAGTCAGGAACTTATCGAGAAGGAAAATGAGAGCGCTGTTGGTGATCATTGCCCTCGGCTTTTCCATGGCAATCATGGTTTCAATTCCCGCGGGCATCGTGGCAAACCAAGAGGCCGCGCAGTCTGTGACTGCAAATTTCAACAGTACAATGACCACTATGCAGGAAGAGATCAACAAGACGATTACGCTGATAGAATGTCAGACTTCTAGAGGCATGTTCCCCGGCGGACAACCTGGATTTCCGCCCGGAGGATCGCAGCAACAGCAAACCTATGTGGAAGGATCCGTTGCCAATGAGATTCGTTCTATTAGCGGTGTCAAGGACGTTGTGGAATTCCTCACAGTCTCATCCGAAGAGACAACTTCGGAAACCATAAATGGACCTATGGGAAGAACCTTCACGATTTCCAGATCTGTCTATACGATTACGAGTGTTACTTTGAATTCCTCTTTCATCGACGACTATTCCATGCTGCCAACGAACATAACGGCAGGCAGAAACCTGCGCCAAGGGGATAGTGGGGTTGTTCTCTTGAATTCAAACCTGACGGCTTATTTCGGAGTAGGAGTTGGTGACAAGGTGGAAATTTACGGGGAGTCTTTTACGGTGGTCGGAGTTTATGACGAGGCGGGTCAGGGACGCTTTGAAGCAAGAAGCGCATACATGAACATAACTGACGCGCAGACGGCAGCAGGCCTCACGGGGAACGTGAGCAGGCTTGACGTGTACGCGGAGAACGTTTCCGATGTGGACAGTATAGCCGAAGTGATAAGCGCGGCGTACACAAGTCTTCAGGTTACGACTTACAAGGACCGCTTGAGCCAACTGGACAACATGCAAACCATGTACAGCGAGACATTGACGAGTGCTCAGGCAACCGTCAGCCAGACGGAGACGGTCGCAACCCAAGAAATCATGATTGCGGTCGTGGCAACCAGCCTGATTGTATTGTTTGTTATGCTGTATACTGTGCGCGAGAGGACCAAGGAGATCGGTACGCTCAAGGCCATAGGCTTCAGCAACTGGAACGTGATGCGACAGTTCATGCTCGAAGGAATGCTGTTGAGCCTAGCAGCCGGCGTGGTGGGCATTGCGATAGGAACCGTTGGGGCTCCTCTTCTATCCGGGATTCTCCTTCCTCAAATAAGCCCGTTCGGTTCACGCGGCAACTCCCAGTTCCAGCCAGGAACCGCGAACGCTGGCAATTTTGGCAACTTCGCATTGCTAGGCGCATCGACTGTAACGGTGACGCCCAGCCTTCAAACGATGCTGATAGCAATTGGGGCAGCTGTGCTGCTCGGGGCCCTAGGCAGTTTGTACCCGGCTTGGAGAGCGGCTAGAACAAGACCTGCAGAGGCGATGA